>NZ_JBHWIO010000130.1:0-17060 GCF_042732075.1 Kitasatospora sp. NPDC059812 | reverse complement strand
TCTCCACCCTCGAACGCGGCACCCGCCGAAACGACGACCTCGCCAACGCCTACCGCGAATGGCTCACCACCGCTTGACAACCCATAGGAGCATCAACGGCGCCGAGCCGCGGGACGCGCCTGTCGTCAGGCTGTTCCCGGCTCGTTCCCGGCCCGCCGTCAGCCCGCCCGCCGCTCGCGGCGGAGGCGGAACAGCACGTTGGGCCGCAGCGGGCCCTCGGGGGCGGTCGGGTCCTCGAAGTCGTCGGCGGGGTCGGACGTCATGCCGAGGCGGCGCATGACGGCCTGCGAGCGGTGGTTGGTCGCGGTGGTGACGGCGAGGATCTCGGGGAGGCCGAGGGCGTCGAAGCCGTGGGCGAGGACGGCGCGGGCCGCCTCGGTCGCGTAGCCGTGGCCCCAGGCGGCGCGGGCGAGGCGCCAGCCGATCTCGACGCCGGTGAAGGGCAGGCCCTCGTCGACCTCGTCGAGGCCGGCCAGGCCGACGAACTCGCCGGTGGCGCGCACCTCGACGGCCAGCCAGCCGTATCCGCGCGCCGCGGTCTCGGCCTCGAAGCGCGCCACCGAGGCGTCGCACTGCTCGCGGGTGAGGACGTCCCCGAGGTGCTCGCGGACTTCGGGGTCGGCGTTCATCGCGGCCCAGGGTGCGAGGTCGGTGTCCCGCCAGGGGCGCAGGAGCAGGCGGTCGGTGCGCAGTTCGGTCATGCGGGCCAGCCAACGCCGACCGCGCCCGCCGGGGCAACCCGTTTTCCGCACCCCCGTATCCGGAGCGCTCCCCCGGGGGCGCGCCGTGCTCAGACGCCCGGGGTCGCGACGATCCGGCCGGCGTCGATCGCGGCGACCAGTTCGGCGTGGTCGAGCGCCGTCTGGTCGGCGTACCGGACGGAGAAGTCGGCGATCGCCTCGGCGAAGGCGTCCGCGCCGCCCAGGTAGCCGGCGATGGCGAGGCGGTCGCCGGTGCGCGCGTGGGCACGGGCCAGGGTGCGGCCGCACAGGTCGGCGTAGGCGCGCAGGCCGGACGGGGCCAGGTCGGCGACCTCGACCGAGCCCTTCATGTCGCGCAGTTGGCGCCCGTAGAAATGGCGCCCGGCGGGGCTGGCGGTCCAGCCGAGGAAGATGTCGCCGGCGGCCTGCATGAGGTGCTGGCCGGTGACGACACGGCGCCCGCCGCGGTGGACGGAGACCTCGGCGTCGACCCGGGTGGGCGGCAGGTGGTCCTCCAGGACGGACCGTCCGGCCTCCTTGAGCTGGAGGAACAGCGGGTCGCGGGTGTCCCGGCCCTCCAGCAGGACGATGTAGCAGCGGGTGCCGACGCTGCCGACACCGACGACCTTCATCGCCGCGTCGACGAAGCGGTAGCGGTCGAGGAGGACGCGACGGTCCTCGGCGAGGGCGGCCCGGTAGTCGCTGAACACCTTGCCGATGTCGCGCAGTTCGTTCTTCTTCAGCGGTTCGATGAGCGGTGGCGCGCTGATGATGCGCCGCTGCCCGTCGCGTTCCTCGGTGAGCTTGCCGAAGGCGTGCAGGCTGGTGCGGCGGCGGGCCTGGGCGAGGTCGGCCTCGGCGCGCTTGCGCTGCCGGGGTTTGCGGAGCAGCGCCAGCAGGTCGCCGGCGTCGATCCGGGAGTACCAGACGTCGAGTTCGCCGAGCCCGGCGAGGCGGCGCATGGCGGTGGCGTAGCCCTCGACGGCGGTGCGGGCGGCGCGGTGGGCGCGGTCCTCGTCCTGTCCGTGGTCACGGGCGGCGACGGCGATGCTGGCGGCCAGCCGTTTGACGTCCCACTCGAAGGGGCCGGGGTGGGTCTCGTCGAAGTCGTTGACGTCGAAGAGCAGGGCGCGTTCCGGCGAGGCGAACAAGCCGAAGTTCACCAGGTGGGCGTCGCCGCAGAGTTGGACGGTGAGGCCGGTGTCGGGGACGGCGCCGAGGTCGGCGGCCATGACGGCGGCGGCGCCGCGCAGGTAGGCGAAGGGAGTGTCGGCCATCCGCCCGTAGCGGATCGGCAGCAGCCGGGCGACCCGGCCCTCGCCCTGGCGCACCAGCACCTCGACCGGGTCGGGCCGGTCGGCGGCGGGGATCCACCGCCCGTGGGCGGAGCGGGAGACGCGGTCACGGGCGGCCCGGCCGTGCCGGCGGCGTTCGGCGGGGGTGGTCATGCGCGGCTCCTCGGTCGGCGGGACGGCGGGGACGGCGGGAGGACGAAACGGCGGACGGCGGGCGGGGTGCGTCTCCCCGCGACGCTAGGCCACGAGTGCCGGAACGCGCACCGCGCGCCCTCCGGCACTCGGCCGACCGGATGAAGCCCGCCGGACGAAGCCCCCCGGCCCCCGGCTCACTGCACGGTGAAGTCCGCCATCATCGCCATGTCCTCGTGCTCCAGGTTGTGGCAGTGCATCATGTACGTCCCCTGGTAGTCGGTGAAGCGCACCAGGACCTCGACCGCCTCGGCCGGGCGCAGGTCGACGGTGTCCTTCCAGCCGCCGTCGTACGGGCCCGGGTCGCGGCCGTTGCGGCTGAGCACCTGGAACTGGTTGAGGTGGACGTGGACGGGGTGGTGCAGGTCGGAGGTGAAGCGCCACCGCTCGGTGCTGCCGAGGGCGGGCCGGGCGAGGTCGCGGCCGGGCCGGTACAGGTCGCCGTTGATGGTCCAGCCGTAGCTGCCGCTGCGCCGGAAGACGAACTTGCGGGTGACGTCGACGGCGGAGGCGTCCAGTTCCTCGATCGCGGACAGCTTGTCGGGCACGGTCGAGTCGTCGCCGACCTTCTTGCCGGAGACGTCGAAGCGCATCACCTCCGCCGTACGGCCGCTGCCGAAGAGGTTGAGCAGGCGCACCGAGGTGCCCGGGGCGTAGCGGGAGAAGTCGACGACGATGTCGAAGCGCTCGGCGGGGGCGATCTCCAGCACGTCGTGGGCGATCGGGGCGGCGAGCAGGCCGCCGTCGGAGCCGATCTGGACGAGGGCGTCGCCGCCGGAGGGCTGCGGGTCGAGCCGGAGCCGGTAGGGGCGGGCGTTGGAGGCGTTGAGCAGGCGCAGCCGGTAGCGGGCGCGGTCGACGTCGAGGCGGGGCCAGGGGGCGCCGTTGACGAGGATGACGTCGCCGAGGACGCCGTTCATGTAGTCGTCGGTGACGCCGGGCGAGGCGAGGTCCTCGTCGATGGCGGGGTAGCGGAAGGAGCCGTCCTCGGTGAAGGAGCGGTCGGCGAGCATCAGCGGGAGGTCGCGGTCGCCGCGCGGCAGCGGCAGGGCGCTCTCCTCGTCGTCGTGGACGAGGTGGAAGCCGGCCAGGCCGCGCCAGACGCCGGGGCCGGTGAAGCCCATCCGGTGGTCGTGGTACCAGAGGGTGGCGGCGCGCTGCTCGCCCGGGTAGGTGTGGGTGCGCTCGCCCTCGGCGGTGCGCCCGGCCTCGTGGCCCATCCCCGCCATGCCGGGCATGTCGGACATCCCCTGCATGCCCGCCGCCCCCTGGCCCGCACCGGAGGAGCCGACCGGCAGCAGCAGGTCGACGGGGTAGCCGTCGCTGTCGGCCGGGGTGTGGCCGCCGTGCAGGTGGACCACGGACGGCACCGGCAGCTCGTTGCGGTGCTTGACCACCGCCGCCCGGCCGGACCGGGTGACCACCGTCGGCCCGGGGAAGGTGCCGCCGTACGTCCAGGCCTCGGTCCTGACGCCGGGCAGGATCTCCAGCTCGGCGACCCGCTGGGTGATCTCGTAGTAGTCGGCCGTCGCGTCGGTGCGCACCGGCTGGAGCACCGCGGGCACCGGCAGCGGCACCTGGAACGGCTCGGGCAGGTCGAGGCCGCTGCTGAGCAGCCGGCCGGGGTGGCCCTCGGCGAACAGCCGGGCTGCGGCGGGGCCGGCGACGGCGGCCAGCGCGCCCGCGCCGAGGACGGAGGCGCCGACGCCCAGGAACCGTCGACGGTTCACTTGGACACCTCCAGCGGCCCGCCGGGGCGCGGCAGGCGTCCGCTGCCGTCCGGCTCGGGCAGGTGGTCCGCGCGGGCGGGCAGCGGCAGCCGCCAGGCGCCGACCAGCCCGAACAGGACCCCGCTGACCAGCAGCACCCCGAGGGTGACGTGCACGCTGATCGACCGCGCGTAGCCGGCCGCGATCTGGCCGACGACGGCGACGGTCAGCACGGCGGTGCTCCACAGCGGCCAGAGCGGGCCGCGGCCGGGCCGGCGCACCAGCGCGGCCGCCGCCAGTTGGCAGAGGACCACGGTGGCCAGCGTCATCGCGTTGCCCTCGTGGTCCTTGAGGGACTCGTAGGTGCCGTTGAGGAAGCTGCCGGCCAGCATGACCTGGAGCAGGGCCAGGACCGCCAGGGTGGTCGCGGTGATGCGCAGCAGGATCAGCGGCCAGCGGGGCGCGGCGGCCGCGGGAGGACTGCTCATGTCGGGCTACTCTCTGCTTCGGCGGGTCGGGCGGGTCCGACGGGGCGGGCGAGAGCGTAGCTGATCCGACATCACTATCAGCTCCAATAAAGGGGTTTGGACTTTCCCGGCTACCCCATTGCGCCTACTCGGCCCGGCTTTTGTCACCCGTACGAGCGAGGCTCTGGTGCGCCCGTCCAGCGATCCTCAAGCAGGTGCCGTGACCAGCCCGAAGGGCCCCTTCCGGCGGTACCGGACGGGGCCCTTCGGGCTTTCACGGGCCTCGGCTACTGCCGGGCGGCGCCCAGCGCCACCGGGCGGGTGCGCAGCAGGGCCCGGGCGGGCAGCCCGGTCGCGCCGAGGCAGAGCAGGACGGCTCCGGCGGCCAGCGGCAGGGCGAGCGCCGGCGGAATGTACGGGGAGGAGTTGGCGACGCCCCGGGCGATCGGGACGAGGGCGATCCAGGCGATCCCCCCGCCGATCACCAGGCCGGTCGCGGCGACCAGCAGCGCCTCCCAGCGCATCATGCCGCGCACCTGGCGCCGGGTGGTGCCGGCCAGTCGGAGCAGGGCGACCTCGCGGCGCCGGTCGAGGACGGTCATCACCAGGGTGTTGACGGCGGTGACGGCGGCGAACCCGCCGAGCACGCCGGCCATCACGGTGTTGGCCCAGGCGTTCAGCTCCATCATCTTGTCGGACTGGGCGACGAATCCGGCCCGGTCGGTCACGGTCGCCCCGCCGGGGCCCGCGAGGCCCGCCAGCGCGGCCGCCACCGCCGTACGGTCGGCGCCCGGCGCGTCGGCGACCAGCACCTGGCTGTCGTACCCGGCGGTGACGTGCCCGGCGACGACCGCCCGGGGCAGCAGCACCTGGCCGAAGCCGAGCCCGCGGTCGTAGACGGCGACCACGGCGGGCTGCACCGGGGTGCCGTCGCCGAGCCGCAGCGGCACCCGGTCGCCGACCTTGACGTCCAGGGCGTCGGCCAGCGTGGCGTCCAGGGCCACGGTGTCGGCGGCGCGGCCCAGGTCGGCGAGCGAACCGCTGCGCACGCCCAGGTCGAGCACCCGGGACAGCCGGGCCGGGTCGCCGTCGACACCGAGCGCGGTGGCGGAGCCGAGCTGCATGTCGTGGGTGTACACGGCGGCGGTGCGCAGCACGCCGACCGCAGCGTCCACACCGGGCACCTTGGCGGCCCGGGCGGCGGTGCCCGCGGGCAGGCCGGGGCCGGTGGAGCCGATCACGTGGTCGGCGACGATGCCGTCCCGCACGTTCGCGCCGGTGGCGTGGCTGATGGTGCTCTGGAGGAACAGCAGGGTGCCGCAGAAGGCGGTGACCAGCACGATCGGGGTGATCGCGGAGGCCAGCCGGCGGGCGTTGGCGCGGGTGTTGTCGGCGGCCAGCGAGCCGGGGGCACCGCCGGCCCGCAGCGGGGCGCCGAGCACCGCGGCGGCGACCCGCGCCACCCAGGGGCCGAGCAGCGCGACGGCCAGCATGAAGCACATGACCACGCCGAGCGCGGTGTTGGCGGCGTTGATGCCGTCCAGGGCGGCCGCGAAGGCGGCGGCCACCACGCCGCCGACGGCGAAGAGCAGCCCGAAGACGGTCCGCACCACGCCGGGGTGGCCCGGTTCGACGGCGGCCGCGCCGAGCGCCTGACCGGGGCGCAGCTTGGCGGGGCGGCGGGCGGCCAGGAAGCCGGCGGTCAGCGCGGCGAGGGTGCAGATGAGGACGGCGGCGAGCATCGGCAGCGGGCCGACGTCCAGTCGCACGCCCTGCGGCACGGCGCCGCGCGAGGTCAGTTCGTCGAACCACCAGCGGGCCAGGGCCAGTCCGGGCAGGATGCCGAGCGCCCCGGCGACCGGCGCGACCAGCATCGCCTCGGTGGCGATGGTGCGGCGGATCTGTCGCGGGGTGGCGCCGATGGCGCGCAGCAGGGCGAACTCGCGGGCGCGCTGGCCGGTGGCCAGGGCGACGGTGCTCATCACGACGAAGATCGCGGTCATGGTGGCGTAGCCGCCGAAGCTGCCGCCGAGCCCCATCAGCAGGGTACGGGCCTCGCCGATGGCGGGCTGTTCGACGGTGCCGCGGCCGTCGCCGGTGAAGACCTTGGCGCCGCCGTTCTCGGCCTTGGTCTCCAGGCCGATGGCCGGGGTGCCGGCGGCCTTGGCGTCCGCTGCCTGGGTGCCCGCGGCCTTGGTGTCCGCGGCCTTGGTGCCGGGGGCCTGGGCGTCGAGGGCCTGGCGGACCTGCGCGACCAGCGCGGCGCGGTCCACGCCCTCGCGCGGCTGGACGGCGATCGCGTCGATCCGGCCGGGGTGGCCGGAGAGGCGGTCGGCGGTGGCGTCGGCGAACCAGGCGGTGGGGCCGGCCGACTGGGCGGCGGCCAGGCCGGAGACCCGGTAGTCGCCGGTGCCGCCGGGGGCGGTGAGGGTGAGCTTCGCGCCGGGCGCGAGGTGGGCGGCGCGCGCCGTGTCGGCGTCCAGCACCACCTCGTCGGCGCCGGGCGCACGGCCCTCGACCAACTGGTCGGCCGGGCCGGCGATGCCGAGCGCGGCGAAGCCCCGGCCGGTCAGGGCGGGGGTGCCGGCGCCGGCCGGCAGCGGGAAGGCGCTGTCCGGGCGGGCGGCGGCGACCCCGGGCAGTGCGGCGATCCGGCCCACCAGGGCGGCGTCCGTCCGGGCCCGCTCGGGGGTGGTCTGCTCCCTGGTCTCGGTGTCGCGGCCGACCTTGGCGGTGATCCGCACCATCGGGTCGGCCGCGACCACCACCGGGGCGCCCGCGTACCGCTGCGGTGCGACGCTCGCGGTCAGTCCGGTCTGCAGCAGCACGCCGCAGGCCACCACCACGGCGGCGCCCAGCAGCAGGGCGACCAGGGTGCCCACGAAGGAGGCGGGTCGAAAGCGCACCGAGGCGCGCGCCAGTCCGTTGCTCATGCCCCTGCCCCGTTCCACTCGTCGATCGGTCCACGCCGCCCGTTCACGCCGCGACCCCCACCGGGCGGGCGGTGAGCGAGACCATCCGGTCGGCGACGGCCTGCGCCTGCGGGTGGTGCAGCTCGTCGACGAGCGCGCCGCCGGCCAGGAACAGCGCCCGGTCGGCGAACGAGGCCGCCACCGGGTCGTGGGTCACCATGACCACCGTCGCGCCCAGGTCGTCCACGGCGCGCCGCAGCAGGCCCAGCACCTCGTGCGCGGTGCGGGTGTCCAGCGCGCCGGTCGGCTCGTCGGCGAACACCACGTCCGGGTCGGTGATCAGCGCGCGGGCGATCGCCACCCGCTGCTGCTGGCCGCCGGAGAGCTGGCCGGGCCGCCGCTTGGCGTGCTCGCCGAGGCCGACCTGGGCCAGCAGCTCCCGGGCCCGGGCGCGGTCCTGGCGCTCGCCCGCCAGCCGCTGCGGGAGCAGCACGTTCTGCTCCACCGTCAGCGAGGGCAGCAGGTTGAAGGACTGGAAGATGAAGCCGATCCGGCTGCGGCGCAGCTTGGTGAGCCGGTCCTCGCTCAGCCGGGTGATGTCCTCGCCGCCGAGGCGGATCTCCCCCTGGTCGGGCTTGTCCAGGCCCGCCGCGCACTGCAGGAAGGTCGACTTGCCGGAGCCGGACGGGCCCATCACGGCGGTGAAGGTGCCCCGGGCCAGCGCCAGGTCGATCCCGCGCAGCGCGTGCACGGTCTCGCTGCCGCGGCCGTAGGTGCGGCGCACCCCGCGCAGCTCGATCGCCGGACGGGCGCCCTGCTCGGTGTACGGGCCGCCGCCGTACGCCCCCGTCGCGTACGGTCCGGCGGCGTGCGGTCCGGCGGCGTACGGCTCGGTCGATGGGCGGTCGTGGCGGCGTGCCATGGGTGGGCCTTCCTTCGGGGATCGTCGGTGGTCGTCGACGGGTTCCACGTTAGAAAAGGCCAGGCCGGCGGACCATGGAGGCCGCTGGCGGACCGGGGGTGGGGATATCCCCACCCCCCTCCGGGGGCCTGCGGGCCGACGCCGGGCGGGCTCACACCGGGTCGGCGGCGATCTCCCCGTAGGCGGCGGCGAGTTCGGCGAGCACGGGGTGCGCCGGGTCGAAGGCCGTACCGTCGACCGCGGCCAGCGGCCGGACGCCGACACCCGCGTTCACCGCGAACGCCGCCGTGAAGCGGCCCAGCCCGGACGCGTCCACCCGCTCGCGCGACTGCGGCCCGCCGTACGCACCGGCCAGCAACGCGGCGGTCACCCCGGGCAGGCTCGGGCCGTCCGGCCAGACCAGTCGGCGGCCGTCGAGGAAGCCGACGTTCCAGGTGGCGCCCTCGACCACCCCGCCGCCGTCCGGCTCCACCAGCAACACGTCGTCGTAGCCGTCGAGTTGGGCCCGCCTGCGGTGGTGGACCAGGCCGAACAGGCCGACGTGCTTCACCTCCGGCAGCTCCCGCCGGTACCCGACCGTGCGCACCCGCAACGGGGCCGGCGCGGCCACTGCCGCCGGGCGGGTGGTCAGCAGCAGCCGGGGCACCGCCGGGCCGCCGGGGCGCTCCAGGCCGAGCTCCGGGTCGTACACCGTCACCCGGACGATCACCGGCGCGCCGTCGGCGGGCAGCACCGCGCGGATCCGCTCCCGCACCGCCGCCCGGTCCAACTCGGCGGCGAACAGCACCCCGCAGTCCCGGACCAGCCGGTCCAGGTGCAGCGCCAAGCCCCGGACCCGGCCCGCCTCGACGCGCAGGGTGGTGAAGTGCCCGTAGTTCAGCAGCCCCAGTGCGGCCAGCCGCGCCGGGTCGGCCGGCGCGCCGTCGATCTCGATCTCAGCCATCCCCCGAGTCTGCCAGCCCCGGCGACGCCGCCACCGGGGCCTCCGCTCTCGGCGCCGGGGGCGGGGCCGCCGGGGCCTGGGTCGCCGCCGGGCGGTACGGGCTGACCACCTCGCGGCCCGCCGCCAGGGCCAGCTGCTCGAAGTGCTCGATCTTGTAGGCCAGCCCCTCCGGCTCCCCGGCGTCCGACCACCGCCACGCCTCCGCCCACCACTGCGGGCCGCGCACCAGCGGCCGGCCCGCGAGCGCCAGATGCAGCGCCAGGGTCGAACGCGCGTACTCGTGCACCCAGCCGTCGGCCGCCCGGTAGTCGGGCGTCTCGTCCAGCCGCAGCCAGCGGCCCTCGCAGCCGGCGGCGAGCATCGGCACCCAGCCCCAGCCCCGGTCCGCGACCAGCAGGTGCAGCCAGCCGCCCTCCTCGCACACCCGGTACGGCGGGAGCTGCGGCATCCGGGCCAGGGCCAGCGAACGCTTCCAGCCGACCACCCAGAGGCCGCGACGCAGGTAGTAGCGGACGGCGTGCTGCCAGGACCAGTGCGCCTCCAGCCGGAAGCCGGGCAGGCCCTCCGCGGCGGCCGCCGCGTACACCTCGTCCAGCGCCCCGGCGGCCAGCCCCCGGCCGCGCGCCTCCGGAATCAAGTAGAGGGAGGAGACGGCCAGTTGGCCGGGCCCCTTGGTCCAGTTGTCCACCGCCACCGTGCCGGCCACGGCGCCGCCCTCGTCCAGCACCCAGTAGCGGCGCCGGTAGAGCTCGCCGCCGGGCCACTCCCGGCCGCTCTCCCCCAGCCGCTCGCGCCACCGGCGCTCGGCCTCCGGCGTCAGCGCGTCCGGGGCCACCAGCTCCCCCAGCTCGCCCTCCACCAGGGACGCCAAGTCCCAGAGGGCGAACCGCCGTTCGTCCCCCTCGGCGACCGCCCGCAGCCGCGGCCCCGCCGCCAGCCGGTCCTGCGCCCGCTCCACTGCCGCATCCCACGACCTCACCACGCCGACACGATAGCGGGAGCGCGGGCACTTTCCGTAATCCGACGAACACCGAACGTCAGATCGGATGCGAAGGTCTCCGGGCGAAGGCCCTGACGGATGGTAGGGGAAACCCGACCAGAGGACTCGACCTGACCGTGATGACCAGGCTGACCTGCGACGATGCAATGAACGGGTGATGAATCGGCACGACTCCCCAGACCGGCGGCACGCCGCCGCGTGGTGCGGCGGATGGCTCCTCGCGGCCGGGTGGGCCGGGGCCTTCCCCCTGCTCTCCGACCTCGGCCCGCACCGCGCCTGGGGCGTCTGCGCCGCCGTCGGCTACCTGCTGGCGGCGTTCGCCGCCCTTCTGCCGACGCGCCGGGGCCGGCCGCTGTCCATCGCCCTCGCGCTCACCGGGGCCGTCGCCGTACCGCTGCTCGCCCTCGTGCTGACCGGCCAGGGGCAGAGCGAGGTCGGGGTGATCGAACGCTCCGGGGCCCTGCTGCTGCACACCGGGACGCCGTACCTCGCCGAGCCCAGGACGGTGGCCGAGTACACCCCGTACCTGCCCGGGATGGCGCTCCTCGGACTGCCCCGGGCCCTGCTCGACGGGCTGCCACTCGACGGGCTGCCACTCGACGGGCTGCCGCTCGCCCGGGTGGCGGGCGACGCGCGGCTCTGGTGCGCGGCCGCGTTCCTCGCCTGCCTGCTGCGCTCCGCGCCCACCGGGCGGCGGACCGCCCGCGCCGCGCCGACCGCCCCACCTGTCGGCCGGCGGACCGTCCTGGCCGCGCTGACCGCCTCGCCCGTCGTCGCACTGCCGCTCTGCGTCAGCGGCGTCGACCTGCCGATGACCGGCCTCTGCTGGCTCGCACTCACCCTCGCCGCCCGACGGCGCCCCGCCCCCGCCGGACTGGCCCTCGCCGCCGCCTGCTCGCTCAAGTGGACGGCCTGGCCGGCCGTCGCCGTGGTCACCGCGCTGCTCGCCGCCACCGCCGGACGGCGCCCCGCCCTGCGCGCCGCCACCGTCGCGGTGGGCGGCACGGCCCTGCTCGTCCTGCCCGGCGCCCTGCGCTCGCCCGGGCCGATGCTCCACCAGGTGTTCGCCTTCCCCACCGGCCGCGGCGACCTGCCCACCCCCGCCGCCAGCCCGCTGCCCGGACGGCTGCTCGCCGACCTCGGCCCGCCCGGCTGGTACGCGGCCGTCGGCCTGCTGCTGCTCGCCGCACTCGCCCTCGCGGCCTCCCTGCTCACCCACCCGCCCCGGCACGCGGCGGCCGCCGCCGACCGGCTCGCCCTCGGGCTCGCCCTGGCCTTCCTGCTCGCCCCCGCCGGACGGTTCGGCTACCTCGCGCTGCCGGCCCTCCTCGTCCTGCTCGCCCGGGTGCTCCCCGCTTCCCCCGCTCCGACCACCGCTCCAACCCCTTCGCCGGTCCCTTCGCCGGTCCCTTCGCCGGTCCCTTCTCCGGTCCCTTCTCCGACACCGAACCGAGGTCTCACCCGCCCATGGGCAGCACACTCATCGTCACCAACGACTTCCCGCCCCGCCAGGGCGGCATCGAAACCTTCGTCCACGCCCTGGCCACCCGACTGCCCCACTCCGACGTCGTGGTCTACACCTCCGCCGAACCGGGCGCCGATCGGCACGACGCCGCTCTCCCCTTCCCGGTGATCCGCGACCGGGCCCGCACCCTGCTGCCCACCGCCCGGGCCACCCGCCGCGCCGCCGAGATCGCCCGCGCCCACGGCTGCGACCGGGTCTGGTTCGGCGCCGCCGCCCCGCTCGCCGCGATGGCCCCCGGCCTGCTGCGCCAGGCCGACGGCATCCGCCGCACCGTCGCCACCACCCACGGCCACGAGATCTGGTGGGCCCGGACCCCCGGCGCCCGCCGCCTGCTGCGCCGGATAGGCCGCAGCGTCGACGTCGTCACCTACCTCGGCGAGTACACCCGCGCCCGGATCGCCCCCGCCCTCGGCCCGGACGCCCAATTGGCGCGCCTCGTCCCGGGCGTGGACCCGGACCGCTTCCGGCCCGGCGTCGACGGCGCCCGGCGGGCCCGCACCGGGCCGGTGATCCTCTGCGTCGCCCGGCTCGTCCCGCGCAAGGGGCAGGACGTCCTGATCCGCGCCCTGCCGGCGATCCGCCGGGCCGTCCCCGGCACCGTCCTCGTCCTCGTCGGCCAGGGCCCGTACGAGGACCGCCTGCGCGCGCTCGCCCACCGGTGCACCGAGCCCGGCAGTGTCGAATTCGCCGGCGGTCTCGACCACGCGGCCACCGCCGCCCACTACGCCGAGGCCGACGTCTTCGCCATGCCGTGCCGCACCCGCCGGGCGGGCCTCGAAGCCGAAGGCCTCGGCATCGTCTACCTCGAAGCGGCCGCCGCCGCCCTGCCCGTCGTCGCCGGCCGATCCGGCGGCGCCCCCGACACCGTCCTCGACGGCGTCACCGGCACCGTCGTCGACGGGCGCGACCCGGCCGACGTGGCCGCCGCCCTCACCCGTCTCCTCCTCGCCCCGTCGGCGGACCGCGCCCGGATGGGCACCGCCGGCCGCGACTGGGCCACCACCCACTGGTCCTGGACCACCTCCGCCCACCGCCTCGCCCACCTGCTCGACCCCGCCCGGTCCGTTCCGGATGCCCTCGCCGGACTCGCCTGACACTTTCGGACGCGCCAACGCCGTTTTATTCAAGGGGAGTTCGAATAAAAATGGCACTCACTCACCGGCATTCGGGCGGTCATCACGCCAGGGGGGGCTAAGGCTGTCGAATGCGCCCGCAGGATGCGCCTTCAGCGCGCGAAGTCCCTTACGCGCAGCAGGCGCACCCTTTTTCATCATATGAATATTTGCCTTCCGTTTTTCAATCTGACCAAACCGTGGAAACCCCAGGAGTAGAGCCGAAATCACGAGGAGGTGGGCACCATGGTGGAGGTCGAACGATTGCTGGCCGACTGCCTCCAGGACGCTCGCGACATTCCGTGGGGAACGGTACCGGTCGATTCCGCGGGCCCCGAATACGAGGCCGCGCGCCGTGCGTTCCTGACGGCCGGGCTGTCCGCGCTGCGCGACGACAGGCCCGAGGACGGCTGGGTGCAGATCAACCTCGCGCCGGGCCCGGCCACTTGGCACCGGACGTACCGCGCCGTCGCGGACACGGCCCGCGACCTGATCGCCGCCGGCGCGGCGCGCTCCTTCTTCTTCATGCACAAACCGCCCGGGCTGCGGGTCCGGTTCGAGGCGGGCCGATCCGATGTCGGGGCACTGCGCGAGGAACTGACCCGCCGCTTCCGCGCGGTGGACGGACAGCCGCAACCGCCGCTGTGCGGGCGGTACGAGCCGGAGACCTACCTCTTCGGCGGCCCGCGATCGATGCGGCACGTCCACGACCTGTTCACGGTGGACTCCCTGGCCTGGCTCGATCACCACGACACCGTCGCGGCGCCGGGCCGACCGGAGGCGGTCGCGGACTGGCGGTTGTCCCTGTACCTCCTCGGCGAACTCCTCGACGGCCTCGGCATCGTCGGCTGGGAGCACCGCGGGGTCTGGCAGGTGCTCCAGGACGACGCCGGCCGCAGGCTGGGCACCGACCCGGACGAGGACACCCGGCGCGCCGCCGCAGGCATCCTCGCGGCCTGGCGGGCCGGCGGACAGAGCCTGCTCGCTCCGCTGCCGCCGCACCGGCGGGCGGCGGTCGAGGTGCACGGGGACGCCGTGCGCCGGGCCGCCGAGGGCTGGCGCACCGGCTACTTCGAGTCCGGCGAGGCGGTGATCGGCCCGCGCCGGGCCGCCGCCCACTACGTCGTCTTCCACTGGAACCGGGGGCGGTTCTCCCTGGCCCGGCAGAGCCTGCTGACCCACGCGCTCACCGGTGACGGGAGGTCCTGACGTGTCCGAGGACCGGGAACTGGGCGCCGCGGCACTGCTCCGCGTGGCCGGCATGCCCTTGGCCGCGTGGGCGGCGGCGGGCAACCCGGAGCTGTTCGCACAGGTCGCCGACCACGCCCGGCAGGACGAACGGCGGGCGGAGCACGCCCGCCAACTGGCCGAGCAGCTGGGCACCTTGGTCGTGCCGCACCCCGCCCTCACCGCCGCCGACCGCCGCGCCGTGCTGGCCGTGCGCCGTCGGCTGCACTCCGGCGCCGCACCGGGCCCGGCCGACTGCGGGCTGCTGGGGCGGCTGCCCGCCGCCCACGGCCTCGTCGCGGACGCCGCACGGCTGTCCGGCGAGGCCGAGTCGGCGGCCGCCGCCCTGCGGCGGCTGGAGGCCGCGGTGGCGGCCGAGCGCGAGCGCGTGGGCGCCCTGGGCTGGTCCCTGGTGTGCGCGTCGCCCGTCATGCGGGCCTTCCTGGACGAGGTGGAACCCGGAGCCGCCGCAGACGTGGCCGGCCGGCTGGCCGCGGGCGAGTCCTGGAGCGGGAAGCGGCTGCGCAAACGGGCGGCGTACGTGTGGCGGGCGCTCGGTCGGGCCGCGGCGAAGACCACCCCGCGCGGCTGGGTCGGCCAGGTCACCCTGCTGCCGGTCACCCCGGCGGGCGCGAACGGCGGCGGGAACAGTGGCGGGAACGGCGGCGGGAGCGGCGGCTGGGCCGACGGCCCCCTGCTGCGGCTCGTCCCGCCCGGTACGGCCCTCGGCGAGGTAGCGGCCGAGGCCGTGGAGAACGTCCACGGGGTGCGGGCCCGGCTCGGCGCCCTGGACCTGCGGGCGGCGGACCCGGCCACGGTGCTGGCCCTGGCTCCGCTGCACTTCCCCCAGCCGGCGGGCACCGCGCCGGGCGCCGGTGTCCTGCGCTGCTGGGTGACCGACCCGCACGACCGGGGCCGGTTGCGGCAGGTCGACCTGCGGCGCTCCCTCCCCCTGGATCGCCTGCTGGCCCAACTGGCCGACGGCCCGCGCCCGTTGGGCGACCTCGAAGCGGCTCTGCTGGGCACGGCGGCGACCGGGGCGGCGGCTTCCGCTCCCACGGTGCTGCGCGGCTTCCTCGCGCACCTGCTCGGACTCGGCGTGCTCCAGGCCTGCGCGGCCCCGCGCCGCCGCACCACGGGCTGGCTCGCCGCCGAGGACGTCCGCGCACGCGGCACCCTTCCGCAACCGGCACCGGCACCGGCACCGCCTCCAGCACCCGCACCGAGCGCCGATTCCGCCATACCCGCGCCCATACCCGCACCCGCTTCGGAGCTCCGTACCACCGGCTCCGCCGCCCCCGCCGACGACTCCCGGCCGTGGTTCACCGACTCCTACCGCACCATAGCCTCGGCCGTCTCCGGAGCAGCCGCCCGCCAGGTGCAGCAGGGCCTCGGCACCGCCGCCCGCGTGGCGTGGCTGCGGGAAGCCGACCGGCTCGCGGGGCCGGACCCGCACCGGCTGCCGGCGGAACTCGCGGAGCTCACCGAACGGCCGTGCCCGCTCGGCGAGATCCTCGCGCGCCACCTGCCCGACGGCAGTTGCCCGCCGCCGCCCCAGCCCCCGCGCCGGTACGCGGGCTGGCACCCCGCCGAGACCTCCGGTTCCGGTTACGCGAGGCTGCTGGCCCACCTGTCCGCCCGGGCCGGCGGCGGACCGGTGGACCTGGACGACGACCTGCTGGACACGCTCGGGGCGCCCCCGGCCACGACCGCGCTGCCGCCCTGGCCCCTGGACTGCCTGCTGCGTCCGCTGCCGGGCCCCGGCCCGGTCGCGGTCCTGGAGACCGCCTCACCGGCGGGCGTGCTGGACGCCCGGTTCGCCGACGCGCTCCACACCCTGCACGGCGGCTACGCCAACCTCCGGAGCTACCGGGCCTTCCTCGCCTCCGTCGAGCGGCTGTCCGGGGCGCGCTTCGTCGAACTGCTGGTGCCGCCGCTGGCCGGGCGCGCCGCCAACGCCGTCCGGCGGCCGGTCATCACCGGCTGGTGGACGGGGGATCCCGATCCCCTGCCGTACCAGGGAGCGAACGGCCTGACGGCCCGCTACCTGCCGCTGGAGCGCATCACCCTGCGACGGGTCGGCCCGCGGATCATCGCCGAGGCCGACGGGTGCCGGCTGCTGCCCGTCCACCACGCCACCCGTACGCCCCTGCCCCCGTACGACGTCCTGGTCCGGCTGCTGCTGGCCGCCGGCCACCCGGCGGGCTCGCGCCTGATCCGCCTGGACGGCCTGGCCGAGGCGTTCCCCGACACGGACCGACTGCCCCGGGTGACCGTCGGCGGCGGCGCCCTGGTCATCAGCCCCGCGGTCTGGCGCGTGCCGGCGGCCCAGCTGTGGCGGCCCGGCGACGGCGACCTGACCAAGGTGCGCGCCCTCGCCGCCCTCGGGCGCTGCGCCGGGCTGCCGCGCTTCGCGTTCGTCCGGGCCGTACCCCAGCCGAAACCGGTGCCCGTGGACTTCGCGGCGCTGACTGCGGTCCCGCTGCTGGAGCGGATCTGCGCGCGCCACCCCGGTGCGGACCTGCTGGTCGAGGAGATGCTCCCCGACCCGGGCGGCCTGCTGCTCCACGACCCCGTGCACGGCGGTGCCGCCGTCGCCGCCCAGCTGCTGCTCAGACTTCCGTTCGACCAGGGCGCCGAGGAACTCGCGGAGCCCGCCGCCGCCGCACTGCGCGGCGAACCCGACGTCCCCGGTGCGCCCGCCCCTCGCGGGCGGGCCACCGGGGCGGTCTCCACCCATCACCGCTCCTGAAGGAGGACAACCATGCCCGACATCACGGCGCTCACCGACCTCGACGCCCTCATCGGCGACCTGGACGCGCGCATCACCGAGACCACCCTGCCGACCCCCGAGGCCAGCAGCGGCGGCTGCAGCGGCGTCTGCACCGTCCTGATCTGCGACACGGTGCTGCTCTGTAGCGGCCTGTTCTGCTGATCTCCCGTCAGGGGGGGGGGGGGCGCCCGCGCCCGCCCGGGCCCCCCCCCCCCGCGCCCCCGCCGCCGCCCCCCCCCCCCCCCCGCCCCCCCCCCCCCCCGCCCGCCCCCCCCCCCGGCG
>NZ_JBHWIO010000129.1:0-17492 GCF_042732075.1 Kitasatospora sp. NPDC059812 | reverse complement strand
CCGATACTCCGCATGGACTCCCTCCTCCGCCTTGCGATGCACGCACTCCGACGCCGCGCGCTGATCCGACGTGATCCGAAAGAGAGCCCCTAGTCGCACCTCCTCGCCGTAGTGCCCCAGGACGTCCAACGACTCGGCGGCGACGAGTTGACGGGCATGGTCGCACTCGCGGCGCCAGGCCGCGAAGGCCTCGTCCGGGTCGGCGGTGTCGGCGTCGACATTCGGCCGACCCGACCCGACCCGACCCGACCCGACCCGACCCGACCCGACCCGACCCGACCCGATCGGCCGTCCTAGCGCAGGTGCTGCAACCACCGCACCGCGCCCGGTACGTCCGGGGCCGCCGGTACGCCGTCGGGCAGCGGCGGGCGTTCCACGACGACCACCGGGAGCCCGAGTTCGCGCGCGGCGGTGAGTTTGGGCGCGGTCGCGGCGCCGCCGCTGTCCTTGGTGACCACGACGTCGATCCGGTGCTCGCGCAGCAGTGCCCGTTCGCCGTCGAGCGTGAACGGCCCCCGGTCCAGCAGGACTTCGAGCGTGGACGGCAGCGGCGGCTCGGGCGGGTCGACCGAGCGGGCGAGGAAGTGCAGGTGGTCGAGGTGGGCGAAGGTGGCGATGCCCTGTCGCCCGGTGGTGAGGAAGACCCGCCGTCCGAGGCCGGGCAGGAGTTCGGCGGCCGCGGCGAGCGAGGGTGCGTGGTGCCAGCGGTCCCCGGGGACGGGCGCCCAGCCGGGCCGCCGCAGCGCCAGCAGCGGCACGTCGGCGGCGGCCGCCGCGAGGGCGGCGTTGCGGGACATCCCGGCGGCGAACGGGTGGGTGGCGTCGATGACCGCGTCGACCCGTTCGCCGCGCAGCCAGTCGGCCAGCCCGTCCGGGCCGCCGAAGCCGCCGATCCTCACCTCTCCGGCGGGCAGCCGGGGTTGGGCGACCCGGCCGGCCAGCGAACTGGTGACCCGCAGGGACGGCAGCTCGACGAGTGCGGCGGCCAGCGCCCGCCCCTCCGTCGTCCCGCCGAGGATCAGGACGTGCCGGGTCATGGGGTTCACGCCCCGCAGGGCTCGTGCGGGCGTTCGCGCTCAGCCGAGTAGAGGTGGCTGTCGCGGAACTGCTCGGCGGCCAGGGTCCGGCCGACCAGGATGACGGCGGTGCGGACCACGCCCGAGGCCTTGACCTGTTCGGCGATGTCGGCGAGGGTGCCGCGCAGCACCAGCTCGTCCGGCCGGCTGGCCATCGCGACGACGGCGGCCGGGCAGTCGGCGCCGTAGTGCGGGAGCAGCTGCTCGACGACGTCGTCCACGTAGCCGGCGGCCAGGTGCAGCACCAGCAGGGCGCCGCTGCGGCCGAGGGTGGCCAGGTCCTCGCCCTCGGGCATCGGGGTGGCGCGCTTGGCGATCCGGGTGAGGATGACGGTCTGGCCGACGGTCGGGACGGTCAACTCCCGCTTGAGCGCGGCCGCTGCGGCGGCGAAGGCGGGCACGCCGGGGACGATCTCGTACGGCACGCCGGCCGCGTCGAGGCGGCGCATCTGCTCGGCGACGGCGGAGAAGACGGACGGGTCGCCGGAGTGCAGCCGGGCCACGTCCTGTCCGGCCTGGTGCGCGCGGACCAGCTCGGCGATGATCTGGTCCAGGTTGAGCTGCGCGGTGTCGACGAGGCGGGCGCCGGGCGGGCATTCGTCGAGGAGCTCGCGCGGTACCAGGCTGCCGGCGTAGAGGCAGACCTCGGCGCGGGCCAGGAGGCGCTGGCCGCGCAGGGTGATCAGGTCGGCGGCGCCGGGGCCGGCTCCGATGAAGTAGACGGTCACGACGCGTTCTCCTGAGGGGTGTTGGGCTTGACGGCGGACCACTGGGTGACCGGCATGGCCTGCCGCCACCCGGTGAAGCCGCCCACCGGGACGGCGTGCGCGACGGCGAGCTTGACGAGCTCCCCGCCGTGGCGCCGGTACCACTCGGTGAGCAGCGCCTCGGATTCCAGCGTCACGGTGTTGGCGACGAGCCGGCCGCCCGGCCGCAGGGCGGCCCAGCAACTGTCCAGCAGGCCGGTCGCGGTGAGGCCGCCGCCGATGAACACCGCGTCGGGGGCGGGGAGTTCGGCGAGCGCGGCGGGGGCGGGGCCGGTCACCACGCGCAGTCGTGGCACGCCCAGGGCGGCGGCGTTGCGGGCGATCCGTTCGGCCCGCACCGGGTCGCGTTCGATGCTGACGGCCTGGCAGTCGCGGTGCGCGCGCAGCCACTCGACGGCGATCGAGCCGGAGCCGCCGCCGACGTCCCAGAGCAGTTCGCCGGGGGAGGGGGCGAGGGCGGCGAGGGTGGCGGCGCGCACGTGCCGCTTGGTGAGCTGGCCGTCGCTCTCGTAGGCGGCGTCGGGCAGGCCGGGGACGAGCGAGTTGCGGGGGCCGTCGCCGAGGTCGACCGCGATGACGTTCAGCGGGTCGCCGGGCGGGTGCGGCCAGCAGTCGGCGGTGCCGTCGAGCCGGCGTTCGGCCGGGCCACCGAGCTGTTCGAGCACCCGCAGGCGGGCGGCGCCGTAGCCGCGCGCGGTGAGCAGTGCGGCGACGGCGGCCGGGGTCGCGGCGTCGGCGCTCAGCACGAGCAGGCGGCGGCCGGGGTTCAGGGCCAGGGCGAGGGTGTCCAGCGGGCGGCCGACCAGGCTGACCACCTCGGTGGACTCCAGCGGCCAGCCGAGTCGGGCGCAGGCGTGGGAGACGGAGGAGGGGTGCGGCAGGACGCGCAGCCGCCCGGCGCCGACCGTCTCGGCGAGGGTGCGGCCGATGCCGTAGAACATCGGGTCGCCGCTGGCCAGGACGGCGACCCGGCGGTCCGCGTGCGCGGCGAACAGCCCGGGAACGGCCGGGCGCAGCGGGGACGGCCACGGGACGCGCTCGGCGGCGACCTCGTCGCGGGGGAGGAGGTCCAGCTGCCGGGGGCCGCCGACGACCACCTCGGCTGCCCGCAGGGCGGCCCGGCCGGCGGTGGAGAGGCCGGGCCAGCCGTCGGCCCCGATCCCGACGACGGTGATCGGGGGTGGCAGCTCGGGCACCGGGTGGCTCCTGTCGTTCGGCGGGCGCCGTGAGTAGAAAAAATAACTATCGGGGCAGCCTACCTGGCGGTATCCGGCCGCCCGTCTCCCGCCTGTCCCCCGCTACCGGTCCGCCCAGTCCCCCGAGTCGATCACCTCGGGCCGTTCCCGCAGTCGGCTCTCGACGACGGGCCCGGCGAAGTACACCCAGGCCTCCCGCAGCTCGCCCGCCGCCGTCCGCACCGGCAGCCGCCGCCGTACGTACAGGCCCGTCCCGTCCGCCCGGCAGTCCTCCAGCCGGTCCAGCGCCGCGAGCGCGCCCACGTACGCGCCGGGCCGTACGGTGATCAGCTCGCCCACGATCCGGCGCCCGGGCGTCGCGTCCGGCACCGCGTACGGGTACCCGGGGCCGTCGTGCAGTGTGGCGCCGTCCAGCACGGCCGGGCGGATGTCGGCGCAGCGTCCGGCCAGGTGGGCGGCGTGGTTGCGGCCGCCGCTGCGCAGGGTGCCGTAGACGAAGAACGGCAGGGCCTCCTCGGACACGGGTTCGACCTCTCGGCTGGGGGAGCGCCCACGGTACGTCCTCGCGCCCGCGCCGCGATAGCGCCTCTTGCCTCGTGCGTCCCGTGCCCCGCGCCCCGCGCCCCGCGCGTCCGCCGGACGGTGGGCGTCAGGCGGCGTCCGGGGCGGTCCGCGCGTAGGTCAGGACGACGTTGCCGCGCTCGAAGACGCGGCTGTCGGTGAGCGTGAAGGCGCGGGGCCCGAACTCCGCGCGGAACAGCGGGATGCCCGATCCGACCACCACCGGGTACTGCTTGATGATCAACTCGTCGATCTCGGGCAGCAGATGGCCGGCCAGGTCGGCGCCGCCGCAGAGCCAGATGCCGAGCCCGTCCTGCTGCTTCAGCCGGCGGACGAGGGCCACCGGGTCCTCCGCAGTGACCTCCACCGCCGGGTCCGGGCTGGTGCCGAGGGTGCGGGAGACCACGATCTGCCGCAGGTGGGCGTAGGGGCTGGTGAGGCCCACGGCCAGCCCCGGTGCGTAGGTGCCGCGGCCCATGACGACGGTGTCGAAGCGCTTGTTGGGTGCCTCCGCGATGCCGAACGCCGCGCGGCCGGGGGTGGGGATGGTCTCCGGGTACTCGGCGAAGAGCGTCGAGGTGTAGTCCTCGGTGAGGAACGGCGCGAAGAAGTCGAAGCTGTCGTCCGGGCCGGCGATGAAGCCGTCGATGGTGGTGCCGATGAAGTAGGTGAGCTTGCGCATGCAGGTCCTTTGGGGTCGGGAAGCGGCGCGGGCCGTGCGGCCCGCCGCCTAACCACTCCGACTATAGTGCTCCAGTTGTAGTGGTTGCCAAGGTGTTTTCAGGCCCGGGCGCCCCGGCCCCCGAAAACCCCGCGAGAGAGAATCGACCCATGGTCCAGAACCCCGCCCGCCGCACCGCCCTCGCCGACGCCGCCATCGAGGTCCTCGCCCGCGAGGGCGCCCGCGGCCTCACCTTCCGCGCGGTCGACGTGCAGGCCGGCGTCCCCAACGGCACGGCCTCCAACTACTTCGCCAACCGCGACCACCTGCTCCACCAGACCGCCCGGCACATCCACCACCGGCTCACCCCGGACCCGGCCGTCATCGCCGACCTGCTGCGGGCCCCGCGTGACCGCGCTCTGGTCGCCGCCCTGATGCGCGACCTGATCCGCCGCATCTCCGCCGACCGGGCCGGCTACCTCGCGATGCTCGAACTGCGCCTGGAGGCGACCCGCCGCCCCGGCCTGCGGGCCCAGCTCACCGGCACCATCCGCGAGCAACTGGAGGCCAACGTCGCCTACCACCTCGACGGAGGACTGCCCGGCGACCGCGAGACCGTCCTCGTCCTCTACCTCGCGATGACCGGCCTGATCGTCGAACACCTCACCCTGCCCGAGGTGTTGGGCACCGACACCCTGCCCGCCCTGCTCGACACCATCGTCGAGCGAATCGTCCCCGCGACCTGACCCTGTCGGCCTCGCGTTTCGGCGGGCGAGGGGGCGGCTGTGCCGGAGGGGGTGTCAGAGGGTGTGCGGGGGCCTGCCCGTCCACCAGTTGCCGGGGGCGTCGGGGTCGCGGCTGGTCCAGAACTCGATGATGGCGCTGGTGAACTCGGCTGCGGAGAGGGTGCCGTCGCCGTCGCGGTCGAGGTGGCGGAAGGCCTCGTCGGCGTCGTCGCGGGAGAGGCCGGCGAAGTGGCCGCGCTGGAAGACGAAGAACTCGCCGGCGTCGACCGTTCCGCTGCGGTCGGTGTCGGCGACGGCGAGGAAGGCGTCGGCGAGTGCGCCGAAGCTGGTCCGCGCGGCCTCGGGGTCGTCGGAGAGGGCGCCGGTCGAGCGGACGAACTGTTCGCGGGTGATCGCCTCGGTGCCGGCGGGCAGGTGGGCCAGGTGCAGGTCGTGCCAGACCGTCAGGTAGGCGCGGACGATGACGGCCTCGGCCTCCGAGCCCTCCTGGTGGCCGAGCGAGCGGGCGACGGCGATGCCCATGAGGACGTGGTCCCGTTCGGTGAGGAGTCCGTCGCCGTCGGCGTCGAGGTGGTCGAACCCGTGGTTGATCTTTGCTGTGAGCAGGTCGTCCGACAATGTGCCCCCTCGGTTGGCGATCACTACGACACGTCGCCAGCACGCTAGTGCCTGGAGTCGCGCTCGCGCAGCCGAACGACGGGCGAACGGCCACACGAGCGCGACTCGAAGGCGGGGTCGCTAGCCGTCCTGGTGCTCGGCCCAGACGTACGCCTCGGGGAGCAGGTCGAGGACGGGCAGGGCGAGCAGTTCCGTTCCCCGCTTGACGATGATCTCGACCGTCGGGAAGTAGTCGAGCAGCACCTGTCGGCAGCGGCCGCACGGCGGTACGACGCCCCGGCCCCGGTCGCCGACCGCGACGACCGTGGTGAGGTCGTACGCGCCCTGGCCGGCGGCCGCGCCGATGAGGACGAGCTCCGCGCACGGGCCGCCGGTGAAGTGGTAGGCGTTCAAGGCCGTGACGATCCGCCCGTCGGCGTTGCGTCCGGCGGCCGCGACGGTGTGGTTGTCGCCCCGGGAGAAGCGCTGGGCCACCGCCCGGGCGGCCTCGACGAGCTCCTGGTCGACGGCTGCGCGGTCTCCTGCGGGGTCGGATTGATCGCTGGCGGACATATTCGCTGGGACTCCTTGATCGCACATGACAGGCTTCGATCATGGACCGACCGCCCCTGATCGTGCCAACGCTTTGCGCGGGCTCCTTCATCCTTCGCCCCTGGCGCCTCACCGACCTCGCCGTGGTCCGGGAGGCGGGCACCGACCCGTACATCCCGCTGGTCACCACCGTCCCGGCCGCCTCCGCCGGGTACGACGACGAGCGCCGGGACATGCACCTCTACGCATTCCTCCCCACCGACCCCCGCGAGGCCACCGACCCCCGCGAGGCCACCGACCCCCGCGAGGCCACCGACCCCCGCGAGGACCGGTCCCCGCGCTAGTGCACCGCCGCCAGCAGCTCCCGGGTGTACTCGGTGTGCGGCGCGCTGAACAGGCGGTCGCGGTCGGTGGACTCGACCAGCCGGCCCCGGTGCATCACGGCCACCCGGTCGCAGAAGTGCCGCACCACGGCGAGGTCGTGCGAGACGAACAGGAAGGCGACGCCGAGGCGTTCGCGCAGCTCCATCAGCAGGTTGAGCACCTGCGCCTGGACCGAGACGTCGAGGGCCGACACCGGTTCGTCCGCGATGATCAGGCGCGGCTGCGGGGCGAGGGCCCGAGCGATGCCGATCCGCTGGCGCTGTCCGCCGGAGAACTCGTGCGGGTAGCGGTCCAGGTGGGCGGCGGGCAGCCCGACCTGGTCCAGCAGTTCGGCCGAGCGCTCCCGCCGCTGGGCCGCGTCGAGTGAGGTGTGCAGGCGCAGCGGGGTGTCGAGGGTCTGGGCGACGGTGCGGCGCGGGTTGAGGGAGGCGTACGGGTCCTGGAAGACCAGCTGGATCTCCCGGCTGAGCCGGCGCCGCAGCTCCCGGCTCGGGCGGGTGACGTCCTGGCCGTCGTACAGGACCGTTCCCGAGGTGGGCTGTTGGAGGCCGGCCAGGACGCGGGCGGTGGTGGACTTGCCGGAGCCGGACTCGCCGACCAGTCCGAGCGTCTCGCCGGGGGCGATCCGCAGTCCTACGCCCTCCACCGCCCGGACGGGCTCGGCGCGCAGGCTGGGAAGGCGGCGCCGCCCGGGGAAGTGGACGGCGAGGTCCGCCACCTCGACGAGCCAGCGCTCGGGGTGCCCGACCGTCCGGGGCGCGAATTCGGCGATGGGTGACGGATCGTCAACTGTCGCCAACGGCGAGCCGGGTACGGAGTCGAGGGTGAGCGCCGCCCCGACCAGTGCGCGGGTGTACGGCTCGCGCGGCGCGGCCAGCAGCTCGGCGGTCGGCGCGGACTCGACCTCGACGCCGCCGCGCAGCACGAGCGTGCGGTCCGTCGTCCCGGCGACCACGCCGAGGTCGTGGCTGACCAGCAGCACCGCCGTGCCGTGCTCGCGCTGCAACTCGCCGAGCAGGTCGAGGACTTGCCGCTGCACCCGGGAGTCCAGGGCGGTGGTGGGCTCGTCGGCGATCAGCACCTGCGGGTCGTTCATCAGTGCCATGGCGATCATCACCCGCTGGCGCATCCCGCCGGAGAACTGGTGCGGGAAGTCGCGCACCCGGGCGGCCGGGATGCCGACCCGGTCGAGCATCGCGGCGGCCCGTCGGCGGGCCTCGGCGCGGCAGGCGCCGGGGTGGTGCAGCCGGTACATCTCAGCGAGTTGGGCGCCGACGCCGTGGAAGGGGCTGAGCGAGGTGAGCGCGTCCTGGAAGACCAGCGCGGCCCGGCCGCCCCGGACCGGGCGCAGCGTGGACTCCGTCGCGCCCACCAACTCCTGCCCGCCCAGCCGGATCGAGCCGGTGACGGTGGTGGTGCGCGGGTCGTGCAGGCCGAGGACGGCGAGGCCGGTGGCCGACTTGCCGGAGCCCGACTCGCCGACCAGGCCGAGGACTTCACCGGCGGCGAGGTCGAAGGAGAGCCCCCGGACGGCGGTCACGGGCGCCCCGCCGCGCGGGTCGGCGAAGGTGACGGTCAGATCGCGAACGCTCAGCACGGGCTCTGCGGAGGGCGCGGCGCCAGGCCCAGTAGCGGCCTCCGACACGGCTCCGGGCGCGGCTCCGGACACGCCCCCGGACACGGATTCAACAGTGGACGTCATCGAACGGCTCCAGTCAGCTCAGGCGGATTCGCGGGTCGAGCCAGGCCACCACCAGGTCGGCCAGCGCGACGAACAGCACCACGAAGCAGGCGGCCAGCAGCACCGCGCCGACCACCGCGGGCAGGTCCTGCCCGGACACCGCCTGGGCGGCGAACCGCCCGACCCCGTTCAGCCCGAACACCGTCTCGGTGATGACCGCCCCGCCGAGCAGCACCCCGGCCTCCAGGCCGAGCAGTTGCACCAGCGGTCCGGCGGCGCCGCGCGAGGTGTACTTGAGGTGGGCGCGCAGCCGGCCGAGGCCCTTGCCACGCGCCGTGCGGACGTACTCCTCGTTCATCGTCTCCAGCAGCTGGGAGCGTGAAAGCCGGGCGAACACGGCGGAGTTGACGAATCCGAGGACGAGCCAGGGGAGCAGCAGCCCGCCCGCCCAGGCCGCGAGGTCCTCGGTCGGCGGGGTGTAGGAGGGCAGTGGCAGCAGACCGGTGGAGTAGACCAGTGCCCACTGGGCGACGTATCCGAGGAAGTAGATCTGCACGCTGGCGCCGACGAGGGTGAAGCCGGAGAGCAGCCGGTCGGTGCGGCCGCCGTGCCGCAGCGCGGAGACGAACCCGGTGCCGAGGCCGAGCACCAGCAGGACGGCGAGGGCGCCGGCGGTGAGTGAGAAGGTGACCGGCAGGTGGTCGGCCAGGGCCTCGGTGACGGGCTGGTGCAGCCGGTAGGAGTAGCCGAGGCAGGGCGCGTCGCAGTGGATGACCGAGCCGTCCACGTCGCTGATGTCACGCCCGGCGACGACCCCGGTGAGGTAGTCGGTGTACTGGGTGAGCAGCGGCTGGTCCAGGCCCATGCTCTGGCGCACCGCCGCGACTTGGCCGCTGTCGCAGCGCGGGCCGCAGGCGGCGCGGGCCGGGTCGGCGGGCGCGGCGTAGAAGAGGGCGAAGGCGGCGGCGGAGACCGCGACCAGGACGGCGAGGGCCTGGAGGGTCCGCCGCAGGGCGAAGGAGAGCATGGCCGGTCCGGGGTCGACGGGACGGGGAGGCGTGCGCGAGGGCTACGTGGAGCACACGGGGAGTGCAGGACTTCAGGGGCCCGCCCCCGCACCGACCGGCGCGGGGGCGGGTACGGCGGTCAGGACTTCAGGTACAGCCACGCCAGGCTGACCGTGCCGTAGATGGGGTGGATGAACGCCCCGCCGACGTTGGAGCCGCGCACCTGGTTGACGTTCGCGTAGACGAACGGCAGCACCGGGACGTCCTGCATCACGGTCTTCTCCAGCGCGTACAGCTCCTTGGCCTTGGCGCGCGGCTCGCCGATCTGGTTGATCCGGTCGATCTCCTTGTCCACCGCCGGGTTGCGGTAGCGCGCGGAGTTGAGGTCGCTGCCGGCGCGGCCGTCGAAGGAGAACGGGATCAGCGTGGACGGGGTCGGCCAGTCGACGGAGGAGGTCTCCTCGAACAGGTCGTACGGGGAGTCGGCGCGGTGCACCTCGTCCAGGAACGCCTTGGGGTCGATCGGCTTGGGCACGATGGTGATGCCCGACTTGGCGAAGCCGTCCACCAGCACCTGCGCGGTGCGCTGCCCGTCCGGGGTGTTCTTGTACCCGTAGGTCAGGCTGGTCGGCGCCTGCTTGGCCTTGGCGAGCGCGGCCTTGGCGGCCTCCGGGTCGCCTTCGGGCTTGACCGGGTAGAGGTCGTACTTCTCCCAGTCGATCAGCGCCGGCGAGCTGAGCGTGCTGGCGAGTTCGCCGATCCGGGAGCCGCCCTGGACCTGGCGGGCCTGCTGGCGGGGGTAGCCGAGGTGCAGGGCCTTGCGGACCTCGACGTCCGGCACCCGCTCGTTGTTGATCACCAGCTGGGTGACGAAGGCGCCCTGGCGCCCGGAGACGACCAGGTCCTTGGCCTTCGGGTCGGTGTCGGCGGTCTGGTACAGCTCGGGGGAGAGCACGTCGGAGGCGGTGGTGGCGCTGGCGCCGCCGTCGCGCCCGGACAGGATCTCCTGGTTGATGTTGAGCGCCTCCTTGCCGAACGTGAAGACGAACTTGTCCGGGTACTGGCTGCGGATCGGGTCGGTCTCGGCCTTCCAGGCGGGGTTGCGCTCCAGCACCATGCGGGTGTTCTGGACGTGCTCGACGATCCGGTAGGGGCCGGTGGCGAACGGCTGCCGGTCGTAGTCCGTCCCGGTGTCCTTGTCCCGGCGCACCGGCGAGGACGAGGACTGCGCGGCCATGTACGGGACGTCGGCCTGAGGCTGCGGGAAGTGGAAGACGAGGGTGTGCTCGTCGGGCGTCTCGATCGCGGCCAGGTCGCCGTCCTGCGGGCCGGCGTACTTGGCGCGCGCCGCCTCGTAGCTGGCCTCGCCGGTGAGCCACTGCGGCCAGTACGGCGGGCCGACCTCGTAGCCCTTGCCGAAGCTGCGCTCGATGCCGTACTTGACGTCCTGGGAGGTGATCGGCTTGCCGTCCTCCCAGGCCACGCCGTCCTTGAGCCGGTACGTCCAGGTGCGCCCGCCGTCGCCGGAGGTGCCGGTGTCGGTCGCCAGGTCGCCGACCAACTTGGCCTTGCCGTCCACGATCTGATACTGCGTCAGCTGGCGGCCCCAGAGCAGCGAGGCGTTGTACGTCGCGCCCGCGTAGACCTTCTGCGGGTCGAGGTGGCGGAACTCGACGCTGTTGTACACGTTCACGGTGCCGCCCACGCGGGCGCCGGCAACGGCGGGGGCCGGGCCGGCGCTCTCCTTCTCGCCGCCGAGCGCGGCGGTCAGCGGGGACGTCTCCTTGGCGGCCGCCCCGGCGGGCGCCGGGCCGGTGCCCGCGCCGGCCGAGCAGGCGGTCGCCAGCAGGGCGGTGGCGACGACGGCGAGGGACGGTCTGGTCCAGCGCATGGCGAATCTCTCCTTGCCCCGGGAGTCGGGGCGGGTCGGGGCGGGCTTGGGGTGATGGACGGAGGAGGACGGGGGCTCAGCGGGCGGCGCGCGGGTCCAGCGCGTCCCGGACGGCATCGCCGAGCAGGTTGAAGGCGAGCACGAAGAGCAGCAGGGCGACACCGGGGAAGACCATGTAGGTCGGATCGGCCTGGAAGACCTCGGAGCCGCGGGAGATCATCCGCCCCCAGTCCGGGATCGGCTCCGTGATGCCGACGCCGAGGAAGGACAGCACCGCTTCGGAGGCGACGAAGGTCGGCACCGCCATGGTGGCGTGCACCAGCAGCTGCGAGCGGACGTTCGGCAGCAGTTCGTGGACGACGACATGGAATCGGCCGGCGCCCTGGGCCCGGGCGGACTGCACGAAATCCCTTTCCCGGAGCGACCGCACGGTGGCCCGCAGGGAAAGCGCGAGCGGAATCCAGCCGAACGCGGAGAAGACCAGGATCAGCACCAGGAACTGCATCCACTCCGGTTCCGCGGCGCCCGGATCGACCAGCCGGGACTGGATGACGGGGCTCAGCGCGAGGAGCAGGAGCAGGGTCGGAAAGGCCAGCAGCACGTTGGCCAGGAAGCCGAACAGCCGGTCGGCGATCCCGCCGAGGTAGCCGACCGCGACCCCGGCCAGCACGCCGAGCGTGGTGGTCACGGCGGCGGAGGCGAAGGCGATCAGCAGCGAGGTGCGGATGCCGTAGAGCAGCTGGGTCAGGACGTCCCGGCCGAGCCCCGGCTCCAGGCCGAACCAGAAGTCGCCCGAGATGCCGCCGTTCGGCAGGACGGGCAGGCCGCTGTCGCTGAGCAGGCCGGGGGAGTTCTGGCCGTAGTGCTCGACCGGGTTCTTCCCGTACAGGGCGGCGATCAGCGGGGCGGCGAGGGCGAGCAGCAGGAAGAGCAGGACGACGGCGAGGGCGGCGGCGCCGACCCGGTCGCGCAGGAGTCGGCCGAGCAGCCTCGGCGCGGCGGGTGCGGGGACGGAGCCCGCTGCTGTTTCGACCACGGCCATGAGAGGCGTACTCCCCGAATTCTCCGCCGCCCTGTGGGTGAGGGTGCGCTGGTGTGCATTTCCGAACCGGCCCCCGGGGGTTTCCCGTCGGCCGTTCGAGCGCCATCAGACCGGATGCGCGGGGAGGTCCGCAAATCACCTCCGGCGGTTTTCCCCGGCATTGTTTCGGCGCGTATTGCGGCTTCATTCGGCGTCATTGCGCCGCAATACCGGCGTTGCAGAAGAACGGACATCGAGGGACGAAACGGGCGCGCTGTCCCGAATCCTGAGATCTCCGCCACATCCCCCCGGGCATTGGTACGATCCCGGGGAGCCGCGACTGGCGCGCACGGATGGAACCGACCATCGGGAAGCGGCTCCGTGCACCCGCACGACAGTTGCCGAGCGCCTGGGCCGTCCGTACTCGTCCGTGCACCACGAGGAGACCGCCTTGGCCACCCCGCACACCCCTCATGCCGTTGAGGCCGCTCAGGCCCCGCACACCGCCGCCGGCGCGGCCGCCGACACCGCCTTCCGCAGCGCCCTCGACGTGGTCGCCGGCGTGGAGCCGCGGATCGCCGCCGCCATCGGCCAGGAGCTGGAGGACCAGCGCGCCTCGCTCAAGCTGATCGCCAGCGAGAACTACGCCTCCCCGGCCGTCCTGCTCGCCATGGGCAACTGGCTCAGCGACAAGTACGCCGAGGGCACCGCGGGCCGGCGCTTCTACGCGGGCTGCCGCAACGTCGACACCGTCGAGACCATCGCCGCCGAGCACGCCCGCGCCCTGTTCGGCGCCGACCACGCCTACGTCCAGCCGCACTCCGGCATCGACGCCAACCTCACCGCCTTCTGGGCCGTCCTCTCCCAGCGGGTGGAGAGCCCGGCGCTGGAGCGGGCCAAGGTCCGGGGCGTCAACGACCTCACCGAGCAGGACTGGGCGCAGCTGCGCCAGTCGCTCGGCAACCAGCGGATGCTCGGCATGTCCCTGGACGCCGGGGGCCACCTCACCCACGGCTTCCGACCCAACATCTCGGGCAAGATGTTCGACCAGCGCAGCTACGGCACCGACCCGGCCACCGGCCTGATCGACTACGACGCGCTGCGCGAGACCGCCCGGGAGTTCCGCCCGCTGATCCTGGTCGCCGGCTACTCCGCCTACCCTCGACTGGTCGACTTCCGGCGGATGCGCGAGATCGCGGACGAGGTCGGCGCGACCCTCATGGTCGACATGGCGCACTTCGCCGGCCTCGTCGCGGGCAAGGTGCTGACCGGCGACCACGACCCCGTCCAGCACGCCCAGATCGTCACCACGACCACCCACAAGTCGCTGCGCGGCCCGCGCGGCGGCATGGTGCTGTGCGACACCGAACTGGCCGAACACGTCGACCGCGGCTGCCCGTTGGTGCTCGGCGGACCGCTCTCGCACGTCATGGCCGCCAAGGCGGTCGCCTTCGCCGAGGCCCGCCGACCCGAGTTCCAGACCTACGCCCACGCCGTCGTGGACAACGCCCGGGCGCTCGCCGAGGGCCTGCTGCGCCGCGGCGGCCGGCTGGTCACCGGCGGCACCGACAACCACCTCGTCCTCGCCGACGTCTCCGGCTACGGCCTGACGGGCCGTCAGGCGGAGGCTGCGCTGCTGGACTCGGGCGTCGTCACCAACCGCAACTCCGTCCCGCAGGACCCGAACGGCGCCTGGTACACCTCGGGCGTGCGCCTCGGCACCCCGGCCCTCACCACCCGCGGCCTCGGCACCGCCGAGATGGACGAGATCGCCGCCCTGATCGACACCGTCCTGCGCGCCACCACTCCGACCACCACCGCGGGCGGCGCCCCCTCCAAGGCCCAGTACCGCCTCGACGACGCCGTGCGCGACGGCGTCGCCAAGCGCGCCACCGACCTCCTCGCCCCCTTCCCCCTCTACCCGGGCGTCGACCTCACCTGACCGGCCGCACCTGACCGGCCGCACCTGGCTGGCCCCGCCTGACCGGCCCCGCCTGGCCGGCCCCGTCCAACCGCCCTCGATGCCCGAACCCCCGGGCCCGCCGCCCCACTTGCGGCGGACCCGGAGCCGGCGCCGAGGCCGGCACCCCGCTCGGTACCGAGGTCAGTACTGCAGCGACTTGTACTGGAGGAACTCCTCCAGCCCGTGGCGGCCCAGTTCACGGCCGAGGCCGGAGCTCTTGTAGCCGCCGAACGGGGCGAGCGGGTTGAAGCGGCCGCCGTTGAGGTCGACCTGGCCGGTGTCGAGGCGGCGGGCGAAGGCGGCGGCGGTGTCGGTGTCCGCGGCCCAGACGCCGCCGGCCAGACCGTACTCGGTGTCGTTGGCGAGTTCGGCGGCGTGGTCCTCGTCCCGGTAGGGGAGGACCACCAGGACGGGGCCGAACACCTCCTCCCGGGCGATCGCCATGTCCCCCGTGACGTCGGCGAGCACGGTCGGGTGGACGTAGAAGCCGGTGGGCAGGCCCGGGACGGGCTCCGCGCCGCCGACGACCAGCCGGGCGCCTGCGGCGAGCGCGCCCTCGACGTAACCGCGCACCCGGGCCAGCTGCTTGGCGTTGACCAGCGGGCCGATCCGGGTCTGCGGGTCGGTCGGATCGCCCGGGGCGTACTTGGCGGCGGCCTTCGCGGCCGTCGTGACGGCCTCCTCGTACTGGTCCTGGTGCACCAGCAGGCGGGTCCACGCGCTGCACGTCTGGCCCGAGTTGGCGAACACGTTGGCGATGTTGACGTTGACCGCCCGGGTCAGGTCCGCGCCCGGCAGCACCACGTTGGCGGACTTGCCGCCGAGTTCCAGGGCGACCCGCTTCAGACCCCGGCCGGCCGCCTCGGCGACCTGCCGGCCGACGGCGGTGGATCCGGTGAACGAGACCACGTCCACGCCCGGATGGGCGGCGAGCGCCGCACCCGCCATCGCGCCCGTGCCGGTCACCAGGTTGAACGTGCCTGCGGGGAAGCCCGCCTCGTGCACCAGCCGGGCGAACAGCCGGGCCACCAGCGGGGTGTCCTCGGCGGGCTTGAGGACCACCGGGCAGCCGGCCGCCAGGGCCGGGACGACCTTGGCGACGATCTGGTGCAGCGGGTAGTTCCACGGCGTGATCGCCGCGACCACCCCGGCGGGCTCGGCGAGCACCACCGAGTTGCCGATCCGTTCCTCGAAGGGGTGCTCGGCGAGCAGTGTCAGGTAGGAGGTCGCCACGGTCAGTGGCGCTCCGGCGTGCACGGCGGCGGCGAAGCCGACCGGGGCGCCGAGTTCGGCGACCACGGTGGCGGTGATCTCCTCCTGCGCGGCGGCGATTTTGTCCCGCAGCCGGGTCAGCAGGGCGAGCCGGTCCGCGCGGGCGGTCGTCGCCCAGCCGCGGGCCGCCCGGCGGGCCGCGGCGACCGCAGCGTCGACGTCGGCCGGCCCGCCGGCCGGCACGGTGGCGAGCACCTGCTCGGTCGCCGGGTTCAGCACCTCGATCGACCCGGCGTCGTCCAGGGAGGGCCGCCAGGCGCCGTCGATGTACTGGTCGCCGTACTCCGCGTGCTGCTGCACCGAGTGTCCTCTCATCCGGTCGGCCGATTGACCAACAGCGCTAGTCAAAGGGCCAGTCAAGGCGGCCCGGTCGGCCGCGCGCAAGAGCCAATCCGGTCCGGTGGGCCGGCGGGTTACCCCGGGGCGAACCGTGCGGTGTACTCGTCGAACGGCTCGGTCCCCGCGCCCGCGCCCCGCTCGTCCGACCGCTCAAGGGCCTCGCGCGGCCACGGCACCGGGCGGCCGCCCGTCACCGGCCCCGTCACCGCCTCTGCCACCGCCGTCAGCTCCACCGCCCGCCGCCGGACGTCCAGTTGACGATCCGCGCGCGGCGCGGCCGGCCGCGCCGCACGGGCGGCCGCCGGTCCCACGGCCCGCTCGGCCGGCCGGCCGTGGTCCGCCGTCGCGGGACACCGGACGAACCGTCCCGAAGGCTCCGCGTTCACCCTCCGACAGCGAAACGACGGTCCGAGAAAATCATTGCGCGAAAAGCTCCTCACGCCTGTGGGCACCGCTGTAGATTGCAGCGAACTCAGCGGTGAAGCACTACTGTTGCCAGTGGTTCGTAGTGGTGCACATGGTCCGGGACCAGCGCGTCCCACGGTCGGGCGGGGGTTTCCACCGGGCTGAGGTCTGGCTTAAATCCGCAGGTCATCCGTACCGCATAAGGAGCATCCCGTGACCGATGCCGCGTTGAAGGACGAGTCGCAGCGGCCTGCCGAACCAGCCGTGCTGGAGGACGTTCCGGGCTGGTTCTGGGACCATGACCGGCACTCGTTCGACTGGTTCATGGGACGGCAGGAGAAGACCGGGGTCACCGGCGGCCTGCTGGAGATGGGCGCGTACCTGGGCCGCAGCGCGATCGTGATCGGCGAGCACCTCCAGCCCGGCGAGTCCTTCACCGTCTGTGACCTCTTCGACTCGGACGCGCCGGACGACGAGAACGCGGCCGAGATGGACACCTCCTACCGGAAGTCGCTGACCCGCTCGGCCTTCGAGGTCAACTACCTCGCCTTCCACGAGGAACTGCCGGAGATAATCCAGGCCCCGACCTCAGCCCTGGCCGGCGGGCGGATCGCGGCGGGCACGTTCCGCTTCATCCACATCGACGCCTCGCACCTGTACGAGCACGTCGTGGGCGACCTCCAGGTGGCCCGGGTCGCGCTCCAGGACCAGGGTGTCGTCGTCCTGGACGACTACCGCTCGCAGCACACCCCGGGCGTGGCCGCCGCGACCTGGGGCGCGGTCTTCAACCACGGGCTCAAGCCGATCATGTTGACCGAGTGCAAGTTCTACGGCACCTGGGGGGATCCGGAGCCGTTCCAGCGCGACCTGCTCGACCGGGTGGACCTCGCCTCCGGCTGTTACCTCAGCTCCGAGACCTTGAACGGGCAGCAGGTGCTCCGGATGACCGGCGACTCGGACGGGATCGGCGCGTTCCGCCCCTCCCGCCACCACCGGCGGCTGGCCGCCGAGGCGGCCCGGGACGAGGCCTCGCAGTCCCGCCGGGCGGTCCAGGAGGAGGCCGCCCGCGACCTCGCCGCCCGCCGGGCCCGCGCCGCCGAACTGCGCCGCCCGGCCAATGTCGCCAAGCGCGCCGCCCGCGACCTGCTGCCCCCGGTCGTCACCTCCGTCATCCGCCGCGCCCGCCGCGGCTGACGGCCGCCCCCGACGGCCGACGGGTCCGACTGTCACCCGACACCCGGCCCCGCCCTGTCCCGCCTCGCCAACGCCCCATGGGGGCGGGGCCCAAACCCACCCGCCCGCGGCGGGGGGGGGGGCCCCACACCCCCGCGGCGGGGCGTTTTAAAACACATAACCGCCCCCCGCGAAATCAC
>NZ_JBHWIO010000128.1:4309-18212 GCF_042732075.1 Kitasatospora sp. NPDC059812 | reverse complement strand
GGACGCACGCCCGAATCGCCCAAGTACGACCCAGTACGAGGACGATCCGGGCGCACGCCCAGCCGGGCGCCCAACGCCGCGGGCTGATCCGCCAAGATCGACCGGACAGGACCTAGAGCGAGACCTCCACCAGCAGCGGCCGGTGGTCCGACACCGCCGCGCGCGGCGCCGCCGCCGGGCCGACCGCGGCGCGCGGCACACCGACCGCCAGCACGTGGTCGAACTGCACCGCCGGGCGGTGCGAGGGGTACGTCGGGGTGCGGGCCAGGTCGTACCAGCCCTGCAGCCGGGGGCGGGGCTCGCGCACCCGGCGCCGGCGCGGCTCGGCCAGGGCCGGCCGGGCCCGCCGGGCCGCCCGCAGCTCCCGGACCCGTGCCCGGGGCGCGGTGCGCTCCAGCGCGGTCGCCCCGCCGAGGACGGTGCGCGGCACCGCGCCGACCAGGTTGAAGTCGCCCAGCACCAGGTACGGCTGCGGCAGGTCCGCGATCCACCGCCGGATGCCGGCCAGCTGCGCCATGTTCCACCCGGGGACGAAGGACAGGTGCGCCGCCACCACGGTGAACGGGCCGTGGTCGCCCTCCAGCACGGCCGCCAGCGCCGCCCGCGGCTCGTCCGGCACCGGGGTGAGCCCGCGCCGGCCGGCCACCCGCAGCGGCAGCCCGAACGGAGCCGGGGCGAACCGGCGGGCCCGCCAGTGCCGCACCGGCAGCCGGGTCAGCAGCGCGGTGCCGTACGAGGGCGGGGCGCCGTCGCCGACGTCGCCGGGCCCGTACACCCGCAGGCCGCCGGGCACGGAGGGCTCCGGCACCCAGCCCGCGACCGGCGCCGGGCGCCCGTGCAGGGCGGCGGCGAACCGCCAGTCGGCGGCCCCCATGGCTTTGGCGGCCACCGCGGCCTGGTCGGTGCCGCCGGAGCGGGACTGGTGGCGGTCCACCTCCTGCAGGGCCAGTACGTCGGCGTCCAGCGCGGCCACCGCCTCCGCCAGCGGCCCGCCGGCGTCGGCGGGGTAGGGCCGCGGGGCGCCGTCCGGGGCGAGCGGCTGACCGTGCAGCAGGTTGAAGGTGGCGATGCGCAACTGGCTCACACCGCACGACGGTACCCGCTCGCCGGGGGAGGGGGCGCGGCTTGAGCCTGTAGGGCATACCGGGTATACATACTGAGTATGTCCATCCGACACGGTCTGCTCGCCCTGCTCGACCAGGGCCCGCGCTACGGCTACCAACTGCGCACCGAGTTCGAGGCGCGCACCGGCGCCACCTGGCCGCTCAACGTCGGGCAGGTCTACACCACGCTGTCCCGACTGGAGCGGGACGGCCTGGTCGAGCCCGCCGGAGAGGACGACGAGGGCCACCAGTTCTACGCCGTCACCGAGGAGGGGCGCACCGAGCTGCGGGCCTGGTTCGACACCCCGGTGCCCCGGACCAACCCCCCGCGCGACGAACTGGCCATCAAGCTCGCCATGGCCGTCACCGTCCCCGGGGTGGACGTCTCCGCCGTCGTCCAGGGCCAGCGCCGCCACAGCATCAAGGCACTCCAGGACTACACCCGGCTCAAGGGCCGCGCGCTGGCCGGGGAGTCACGGCCCGGCATCGCGCCCTCCGCGAGCAACGACCTGGCCTGGCTGCTCGTCCTCGACCAGCTGATCTTCCAGACCGAGGCCGAGATCCGCTGGCTCGATCACTGCGAGACCCGGCTCCACCAGCACGCGGAGACCGAACAGGCCCGCGCCGCCGAAGCCGCCCGCGACGGCGGCGCCACGGCCGCCCGGCCCGCCCGCCGCCGCTCGCGCACCTGACCGCGTGCGCCTGACCGCGTGCGCCTGACCTCGCTCGCCGTAGCCCACGCACCCGACCCCGCCCGCCGCCGCTGACGCACCTGACCCCGGCGGCCCACCCGAACCATCGGCCCGGACCCGACGCCGAGCCCACCACCAGCACAAGGGGGGAACCATGTCCCACACCGACCCGGCCCGGCAGACGCCGGTACTGCACCTGGAAAACGTCACCCGAGTCCACGGCCAAGGCGCCGCGGAGGTCCAAGCCCTGCGCGGCATCGACCTCAAGGTCCACCCCGGCGAGTTCGTCGCCGTCATGGGCCCGTCCGGCTCCGGCAAGTCGACGCTCCTCACCCTCGCCGGCGGACTGGACACCCCGACCACCGGCCAGGTCCTCGTCGAGGGCGTCGCCCTCGGCGGGCTCAACCGCAAGCGGCTCGCCCAGGTCCGCCGCCGCTCCATCGGCTACGTCTTCCAGGACTACAACCTGATACCGGCCCTCACCGCCGGCGAGAACATCTCGCTGCCGCGCGAACTCGACGGCCTCTCCGCCCGCGCCGCCCGCCGCGAGGCGCTCGCCGCCCTGGAGGAGCTCGGCATCCCCGAGCTCGCCGACCGCTTCCCCGACGACATGTCCGGCGGCCAGCAGCAGCGCGTCGCCATCGCCCGCGCCCTCATCGGCGAGCGCCGCCTCGTCCTCGCCGACGAGCCCACCGGCGCCCTCGACTCCACCACCGGCGAGGCCGTCCTCGCCGTCCTGCGCGCCCGCTGCGACGCCGGCGCCGCCGCCATGATGGTCACCCACGAGGCCCGGCACGCCGCCTGGGCCGACCGCGTGGTCTTCCTGCGCGACGGCCGCATGGTCGACGAGAGCGTCAGCCAGGACGCCGCCAGCCTGCTCGTCAGCGCCGCCACCAACAGCATGAAGGTGGACGAGTGAAGCTCAGCGCCTGGCGGGTCGCCCTGCGCATCGCCCGCCGCGACGCCCTGCGGGCCAAGGGCCGCAGCGCCCTGGTCATCGCCATGGTCGCGCTGCCCGTCCTCGGCGTCACCGGCGCCGACGTGGTCTTCCGCAGCGCCGACCTCGAACCCGCCGAACACGTCGTGCGCGTCATGGGCCAGGCCGCCGGCGAACTGCAGATGGTCGAACGCGGCTCCACCGTCCTCCAGGCGCCCGACCCCGACAAGGGAATGACCACCAAGAGCGCCAAGGACGAGGTGAAGAACGGCGCCGCCCCCCAGTACACCCCCGCCCAGCAGCGCAGCCTCGACACCGAGCCCGCCGAACTGGCGAAGCAGTTGCTCCCGCCCGGAGCCACCCTCGTACCCGAGCGGCAGGGCCCCTACATCGCCGCCGGCAGCTCCCAGGGCCTGCTCAGCACCGGGACCACCGAACTGGACCTCACCGACCCGGTCTGGAACGGCCGCGTCAACCTGGTCAAGGGCCGCGCCCCCGCCACCGACGGCGAAGCCGCCGTCACCCGGGACTTCCTCACCCGCTCCGGCCTCAAGATCGGCGACCGGACCGCCGTCCGCGGCCTGGAGGACAGCCCCTTCACCATCACCGGCGTCGTCGAGTACCCCGGTGAACTGACGGCCACCGAGATCATCGCCCGTCCCGGCACCCTGATCAGCAAGCTCGCCAAGCTCCCCGGCGCCGACCGCAGCCGCAACGCCGGCACCGACGCGCCCACCCGCTGGCTCGTCAAGCTCCCCGCCGGCGCCACCCTCGACTGGCCCAAGGTCACCGAACTGGGCGGCTACGGCTTCGCCCTCGCCTCCCGCGCCGTCCTGCTCGACCCGCCGGCCCGCGCCGACGTCCCCTACTACGTCGAGGCCGACAAGCGCGGCGGCCCCACCCCCGGCTACCTCGACCGCACCTCCGTCGTCATCCTCGCCACCGTCGTCGGCATGGCCCTGCTGGAGATCGTCCTCCTCGCGGGCCCCGCCTTCGCCGTCGGGGCCAGGCGCTCCCGGCGGCAGCTCGGCCTGCTCGCCGCCGGCGGCGGTGAGCGCGCCAACATCCGCGCCGTCGTCCTCGGCGGCGGCATCGTCCTCGGCGTCACCGGCGCCGTCGTCGGCCTCGGACTCGGCATCGGCCTGGTCGCCCTGCTGCGCACCCGGGCCGAGGAGTACGCCGGCCAGCGCTTCGGCCACTTCAACCTCCAGCCGCTCGACCTGCTCGGCGTGCTCCTGGTCGGCCTGGTCACCGGCCTGCTCGCCGCCGTCGTGCCCGCCGTCCAGGCCTCCCGCCAGGACGTCGTCGCCGCGCTCACCGGCCGCGACTCGCTCAAGCCCCCGAGCCGCAGGCTCGCCGTGGTCGGCCTGCTGATGCTCGGCGGCGGCTCCGCGCTCGCCCTGCTCGGCGCCACCAGCGGCTTCGCCAACCGCAGCCTGTCCGTCCTCGGCGGCTCGGCCGTCGCCGAACTCGGCATGGTCGCCCTGACGCCCTACCTGGTCGGCCTGTTCGGCCGGCTCGGCCGCTGGCTCTCGCTCGGCCCCCGGCTCGCCCTGCGCGACTCGGTGCGCCACCGCGGCCGCACCGCGCCCGCCGTCGCCGCCGTGATGGCCGCCGTCGCCGGCACCGTCGCGGTCAGCGTCTACCTCGCCAGCTACGACGAGGGGAACCGCCGCGAGTACACCGCCGCCGCCCCCTCCGGCGCCGTCCTGCTCGGCAGCGGCTGGCTGCCCGCCTCCGAGGGCAATCTGCTGCCGCAGATGCGCGACGCGGTGGAACGCAACATCCCCGCCCTCGGGCCGCGCGCCGACGTCCAGCGCGTCAACTACAAGGGCGACTGCGCCGACGGCGGCAGCCGCTGCGGCTACATCCAGGTCGCGCTGCCCGAGGAACTGCGCTGCCCCGTCCTCGACGACACCGAGCGCAGCACCAGCGAGACGGAGCGCATCCTCGGCACCGACCCGCGCTGCCAGGTCTCGGGCCACCGCGGCAACCAGTTCAGCAACCTCTCCGCGGGCGACGCCACCCTGCTGCACAACCTCTACGGCGTCACCGACCCGGCCGCCGGGCAGGCCCTCGCCGCCGGCAAGGCCGTGGTCTTCGACGCGCGCTACCTCAAGGACGGCAAGATCGCGGTCGAGCTGAACGATCCGATGGAGGAGACCGACGGGTCGTCCCACGGGCCGTCCCCCCGGAAGCGCGGCCACACCGAGATCTCCGTCGACGCCGTCCTCGCGTCCGCGGCGGTGCCGGCCAGCGGCCAGGCCGTGATCAGCCCCGACACCGCCACCCGGCTCGGCCTCACCACCGCCCCGACCGGCTCGGTCTGGCTGCCCGACAGCTCCCCCTCCGACGGCTCCCAGCAGAAGGCCAACGGGGCGCTGGCCAAGCTCACCGACCAGGAGGTCCTCTCGATCGAGCGCGGCTACCAGTCCAGGGCCGACCTGATCGGCCTCGGGCTGTCGATCTTCGCCGGCATCGTCGCCCTCGGCGCGGCCGGCATCGCCACCGGACTCGCCGCCGCCGACTCCCAGCGCGACCTGACCACCCTCGCGGCGGTCGGCGCCGAGCCCCGGATCCGGCGCACGCTGTCCGGCTTCCAGTGCGGGGTGATCGCGGCCATGGGCACCCTGCTCGGCACCGTCTGCGGGATCGTGCCGGCGGTGGCCCTGCGCAAGGTCCAGGGCGCGGCGGCCACCGTCCCCGGGATGCCCGCCGAGATGATCGCCAACAAGTCGGTCGTGGTCCTCCCGTGGCTCACCATCGGGTTCACCGTGGTGGCGCTGCCGCTGCTCGCGGCGGGCCTGGCCGCGCTGCTCACCCGCTCGCGGATCTCCCTGCTGCGCCGCTCCGGCTGAGGTCCGTGCACCCTCCCGTCACCCCCGTCCGCGCCCCCCCCCCCCCCCGGCGGCGGGGGGGGGGGGCGGGGGGGTGTGCGCCCCAAGCCCCCGGCCCCCCCGGCGGGCCCCCCCGACCAGCGGGGGCGCGGGGCGGGGGTGACGGAGGTTACAGCCCCAACGGCGCCCGGCAGCCGGACGGCCGGGGCGGGCACCCGCACGGGCGAACTAAAGTCGTCGGTATGACGAGAACTCCGGACAGCGTCGTCCGCTCCTTCATCGACCAGCACCAGGCCGGCTTCCTCGCCGACCTCTCCGAGTGGCTGGCCATTCCCTCGGTCTCCGCCGACCCGGCCCGCGCCGGCGACGTGCGGCGCTCCGCCGAGTGGCTGGCCGCCAAGCTGCGCGACACCGGCTTCCCGGTGGCCGAGGTGTGGGAGACCGACGGCCTGCCGGCAGTGTTCGCCGAGTGGCCCTCCGGGGACTCGTCCGCGCCGACCGTCCTGGTCTACGGGCACCACGACGTGCAGCCCGCCGCGAAGGAGGACGGCTGGGAGACGGAGCCGTTCACCCCGACCGTGGTCGGCGGGCGGCTGTTCGCCCGCGGCGCGGCCGACGACAAGGGCCAGGTGTTCTTCCACACCCTGGGCGTGCGCGCCCACCTGGCCGCGACCGGCCGCACCGCGCCGGCCGTCAACCTCAAGCTGCTGATCGAGGGCGAGGAGGAGTCCGGCTCGCCGCACTTCGCCGACCTGGTCCGGCGCGAGGCCGGGCGGCTGGCCGCCGACGTGGTGGTCATCTCGGACACCGGCATGTGGTCCGAGACCACGCCGACCGTGTGCACCGGCATGCGGGGCCTGGCCGACGCCCAGATCGACCTGTACGGCCCGGACACCGACATCCACTCCGGCTCCTTCGGCGGCGCCGTCCCCAACCCGGCGCAGGTCGCCGCCGAGCTGGCGGCCGGCCTGCACGACGCCGACCGCCGGGTGGACATCCCGGGCTTCTACGACGGCGTGATCGAGCTGACCGACCGCGAGCGCGAGCTGTTCGCCGAACTGCCCTTCGACGAGGCGCAGTGGCTCAGGGTCGCCAAGTCGTACGGCACCCGGGGCGAGGCCGGCTACTCCACCCTGGAGCGGGTCTGGGCCCGCCCGACCGCCGAGGTCAACGGCGTCTGGGGCGGCTACACCGGCCCCGGCGGCAAGACCATCGTGCCGTCCTCGGCGCACCTCAAGCTGTCCTTCCGGCTGGTCGCCGGGCAGGAGGTGGAGAAGGTGCGCGAGGCCGTCCGGGAGTGGGTGGCCGCGCGGGTGCCCGAGGGCGTCCGCCACGAGCTGACCTTCCCGGGCGCGACCCGGCCCTGCCTGACCCCGCTGGACCACCCGGCGCTGCAGTCCACCGTCCGCGCCATGGGCCGGGCCTTCGGGCAGAAGATCCTCTTCACCCGCGAGGGCGGCTCCGGCCCGGCCGCCGACCTCCAGGACGTGCTCGGCGCGCCGGTGCTGTTCCTCGGCATCTCGGTGCCCTCGGACGGCTGGCACTCGGTCAACGAGAAGGTCGAACTGGACCTGCTGGCCAAGGGCGTGGAGACGGCCGCGTACCTGTGGGGGGACCTGGCCGAGAACTTCCGGCCCGGCGCGTGATCCCGCGCGGGCACACCATGGCAGTCAGATCACTCATCCGGATGATTCATCACATGGGGATGGAACGAAGTGAGCACCGTGCCTGAGACCGAACGCCCACTGAACCTGGCACTGGCCCGGGCCGGGGTGGACCGGGCGGCCGAGCACCGGCTCGACGAGCCCTGGCTGGCCGCCGCCTGGAGCCACCCGGCCACCCGGGTGCTGCCGATCGCCGGCGGCGAGGCGTTCGTCGTCGACACCGCGCAGGGCACCGAACTCGTGCTGATGCCCTCCTTCGAGGCGCCGCAGACCGGGGACCGGTACTTCCTCGGCACCGACGAGGACGGCGTCTCGTACTTCGCGCTGGCCGGTGAGAGCCTGCCCGGGCGGCTGGACGGCGACGCCCGCCCGGCCGGGCTGCGCGAGGTCGGCGCGCTGCTGTCGGACCGGGACGCCGGACTGCTGGTGCACGCCGTCGCGCTGGAGCACTGGCACCGGCTGCACAGCTTCTGCTCGCGCTGCGGGCACCCGACCGAGAAGGCCGGTGCCGGGCACGTGCGGCGCTGCACCTCCTGCGCGGCCGAGCACTACCCGCGCACCGACCCGGCGGTGATCATGGTGATCACCGACGAGCAGGACCGCTGCCTGCTCGGCCGTCAGGCGCTGTGGCCGGAGGGCCGCTGGTCCACCCTGGCCGGCTTCGTCGAGCCGGGGGAGTCGATCGAGCAGGCGGTGGTGCGCGAGGTGCACGAGGAGGCCGGCGTGCGGGTCGGCGAGGTGCGCTACGTCGCCAGCCAGCCGTGGCCCTTCCCGTCGAGCCTGATGCTCGGCTTCACGGGCCGGGCGCTGCCGGGCGGCACGGCGATCACCGTGGACGGCGAGGAGCTGGCCGAGGCGCGCTGGTTCTCCCGTGACGAGCTGCGGGCCGGGATGGAGGCGGGGGAGATCCTGCCGCCCTCCGGGATCTCGATCGCACGCCACCTGGTCGAGCTCTGGTACGGCGGACCGCTGCCGTCGGCGGCGCGCTGGTAATCCCCGACGAATGGGGGGCGTGCGGGTTATCCCGCGCGCCCCCGTTTTTCTTTTCCCTTCCTTCCCGAATCCGCCACGATCAGATGTTCGTGGCCGGACGGGCCAGTTCTGCTACCGCCGCCCGCCACCCCGCGGCCGTCGTCAACCCGCGCGGACGACATTGCCGGAAACGGCTGAAACCCCGCCATCGCGCTCGCTACATTCACTCGGGTGACAATCCCCCGGGGCACCGCCCAATCCCCCAAATACCAGCGTCTCGCCGCCGACCTGCGCCGCCGGATCGCCGAGGGCGAGTTCACCGCCGACGCCGCACTCCCGGTCGAGAGCGAACTGGAACGCCAGTACGGAGTCGCCCGCAACACCGTCCGGCTCGCCGTCGACGTCCTGGTCAACGAAGGCCGCCTGGTCCGCCTCCAGGGCAAGGGCACCTACCTGCGGGAACACCCCGTCCTGGACCACCGCGCCTACGGCCCCACCCTGGCCCCCGCCCCCCGGGACTGCCTGGCCGTGCCCTCCGCCGTCTACCTCGGCGAGGCCGCCGAGGCCGGCCGCGAACTCACCACCGACTTCGAGATGATGATCGTCCGGGCCCGGGTCGACATCGCCGAACGGCTCGGACTGCGCCCCGGCGAGGCCATCGTGGTCCGCCGCCAACTGCGCCTGCTCGACCGCGAGCCGTACTCCATCGAGGAGAGCCACTACCGGGCCGGACTCGCCGCCGGCACCCCGCTGATGGAACCCGACCCGGTCGAGGGCGGCGACGAGGCCGTCCTCAACGAACTCGGCCGCACCGAGATCGGCGCCGTCGACCACCTGATCGCCCGGATGCCCGGCCCCGAGGAGGCCCAGTGGTTCCAGGGCGGCCCCGGCGTGCCGCTGATGGTCCAGACCCGCGTCACCTACGACCGGCGCGGGCCCGTCCGGGTCATCGAGACCCGATACTCGGCCGACCGCAGCCGGCTCGTCTACGGCATCGGCGACCTCGGCGCGCGCGCCACCCTGCCTGCGCCCGCCGCACCCGTCGACCCCGCCAGGGCCGACGCGCAGTGACGCGCGCCGGCCCGGACCCCGGGCCGGGCCGGCCCCGCTCAGGCCGTTCAAGCCCGCTCAGGCCGTTCAAGCCCGCGTGGGCCGCTCGGACCGTTCAGGCCGTTCGGACCATGCGGGCCGCTCGGACCACTCAGACCCCGAGGGCCTTCTTCACCTGCAGCAGGCTCGGGTTGGTCATCACGACCCGCTCGCCGCCGGCGTTCGGCGTCACCAGCACCGTCGGCACGGTCTGGTTGCCGCCGTTGACCGACTCGACGAACGACGCCGACGCCGGGTCCTCCTCGATGTTGACCTCCGTGTAGCCGATCCCCTCCCGGTCCATCTGGCTCTTGAGTCGGTTGCAGTACCCGCACCAGGTCGTGCTGTACATCGTCACGCTGCCGGACATCGAGGAGGCTCCTTCAGGAAGAGGGCGTACGGTCTCAGGGCAGGAACGCCCACCGCGCGACGGTCATTCCGCGCGGCCACGCTCCGTCGCACCACGACGGCGCCCGAACGGCCCCGCGCGCCCCGGTGCGCAGCGATCATCCTGCGATCACACCGTGCCTGTGGACAACCCCGCCCCCGTTGTCCCAGCGGGCTGAGAGGATGGAAAGCATGCAGGAAGACCTCTTGAGCGGCAGCCCGTCCGACGGCCCCCACGGCTCCCTCTGGGCCGACCCCACCGCCGCCACGGGCCCCGACGCCGTGCTCGCCGGGCTCGACCCCGAACAGCGCGCCGTCGCCACCGCCCTGCACGGGCCCGTCTGCGTCCTCGCCGGCGCCGGCACCGGCAAGACCCGCGCCATCACCCACCGGATCGCCTACGGCGTGCGCAGCGGCGTGTACCAGCCCCAGCAGGTCCTCGCCGTCACCTTCACCGCCCGCGCCGCCGGCGAGATGCGCGGCCGACTGCGCCAACTCGGCGCCGACGGCGTCCAGGCCCGCACCTTCCACGCCGCCGCCCTGCGCCAGCTCCAGTACTTCTGGCCGCGCGCCGTCGGCGGCCCCGTGCCCCAGCTGCTCGAACGCAAGGTCCAGCTCGTCGCCGAATCCGCCGGCCGCTGCGGCCTGCGCGTCCAGCGCACCGAACTGCGCGACCTCACCGCCGAGATCGAATGGGCCAAGGTCACCCAGCTCGGCCCCGACGACTACCCCGCCGCCGTCCAGAAGTCCGGCCGCGAAGCCCCCCGCGACCCGGCCGAGACCGCTCAGGTCTACCGCGTCTACGAGGAGACCAAGAGCCGCCGCGGCGTCATCGACTTCGAGGACGTCCTGCTGCTCACCGCCGCCATCCTGGAGGACCGCCCCGACATCGCGGACCAGGTCCGCTCCCAGTACCGGCACTTCACCGTCGACGAGTACCAGGACGTCTCCCCGCTCCAGCAGCGGCTGCTCGACCAGTGGACCGGCCCCGGCGGCGGCGCCAGCCTCTGCGTCGTCGGCGACGCCAGCCAGACCATCTACTCCTTCACCGGCGCCACCCCCGACTACCTGCTCAACTTCCGCACCCACCACCCCGAGGCCACGGTCGTCAAGCTGGTCCGCGACTACCGCTCCACCCCGCAGGTCGTCCACCTCGCCAACGGACTGCTCAGCCAGGCCCGCGGCGAGGCCGCCCGCCACCGCCTCGAACTCGTCTCCCAGCGCGAGGCCGGCCCCGAACCCGTCTACACCGAGTACGAGGACGAGCCCACCGAGGCCGAGACCACCGCCCGCCGGATCAAGGACCTGCTCGCCACCGGCGTGCGCGCCAGCGAGGTCGCCGTCCTGTTCCGCACCAACGGCCAGTCCGAGGTCTACGAGCAGGCCCTCGCCGACCTCGGCGTCCCCTACCAGCTCAAGGGCGCCGAGCGGTTCTTCGAACGCCCCGAGGTCCGCGACGCCGGCGTCCTGCTGCGCGGCGCCGCCCGGGCCGGCGCCGACCCGCTCACCGCCGACGCCCCCGACCTCGCCGGCCAGGTCCGCGCCGTCCTCGCCGCCCGCGGCTTCACCGCCGAACCGCCCGCCGGCTCCGGCGCCGTCCGCGACCGCTGGGAGTCCCTCGCCGCCCTCGTCCGGCTCGCCGAGGAGTTCGAGCGCACCCGCACCGCCGCCGGCCACAGTGCCGACCTCGCCGCCTACGTCGCCGAACTCGACGCCCGCGCCGCCGCCCAGCACGCCCCCGCCGTCGAAGGCGTCACCCTCGCCTCGCTGCACGCCGCCAAGGGCCTCGAATGGGACGCCGTCTTCCTCGTCGGCCTCACCGAGGGCACCCTGCCGATCATCTACGCCAAGACCGACGAGCAGATCGAGGAGGAGCGCCGACTCCTCTACGTCGGCGTCACCCGCGCCCGCAGGCACCTCTCCCTCTCCTGGGCGCTCAGCCGCTCCCCGGGCGGCCGGGCCAGCCGCAAGCCCAGCCGCTTCCTGGACGGGCTGCGTCCCGGCTCCAGCGCCCCCGGCGCACGCACCGGCGGGCGGGGCGGGCGCGGGGGCGTGGAGCCCGGCGAGCGCTCCGCCGGACGGCGGGTCCGCGGCCCGGTCAAGTGCCGGGTCTGCGAGAAGGTGCTCACCGAGGCGGTCGAGCGCAAGCTGCGCCGCTGCGAGAGCTGCCCGTCCACCATGGACGAGGCGCTGTACGAGCGGCTGCGCGAGTGGCGGGCCCGGCAGGCCAAGAAGCAGGGGGCGCCGGCCTACGTGGTGTTCACCGACGCCACGCTCATGGCCATCGCCGAGGACGTGCCGGCCAGCCGCCAGGAGCTGGCCGTGATCTCCGGGGTCGGCGCGATGAAGCTGGACAAGTACGGGGCGGCCGTGCTCTCGTTGTGTGCGGGGGAGGAGCCCGAGGAGGATCCGGACGGCGTCGAGGACGGCGAGCCGGTCGATCCGGCGTGAGCCGGTCCGGGCGCGGTCCAGGGGAGTCTCCCGGGGGCCGCTCGGGGGACATTCGAACCCGCCGTGAAAAATAGTTTGCGCGGCATACCGGGAGCGCAATAGCCTGCCGGAGCGGTCAAGGGGACGAGATCGCACGGGGTGACACCTGTGCCGAATCCCCTGCACCCAACAGCTTCACCGAGACAGACATCCGAACATTCGGAGCCGGGGCGACCTGGCTCCGCGAGACGCCGAGAGGAGGCGATGACAGTGGGAAACATCATGATCACCAAAATGACTGGCCAGACCGTTGTTGCTGCCTCCCTGCGTGCCGCCCGTCTGCGGGCGCTCGCCGAGCTCGGTGGAACCGGTCTGGGTCTCGACACCACCGGTGTCTCCGTCGTCCCCGCTGTCAGTGGCCTTGGACACACTGATGTCTGCGCCGCGGGCGGCAGGAACGTCGAAGGCACCTCCGTCGAGGCCGGTCTGTCCGGCGACTGGGCGTCGTTCGGCACGTCGCGCTCCCTGCGTGATGAGCGACCGACCCAGGCACCGAAGGCAGTCGTAGCAGCCGCCATGCATGGCGACTATGCGCAGGTCGTCGGTGCCGGAAGCACCCAGAAGCAGAACGAGCAGCAGATTAACCAGGCCATGGCCGCCTTTGCGGGCGCCACGGCCATCCGGATGCGGGCCTTCCGCGGGCCTGAACCCTGGAGAGAACGAACCTGAGTAAGCCTCAGGTCGGCACCTCCAGGGCCGCGGAACCCGTCACACCGGGATCCGCGGCCCTTCTGTTTTGTCCGGTACGCAAGACCACCCAGGCCCCCCGGGGCCTCCGGCCCAGACCCACCAGCCATCTGGGCCGGAACCACTGAAAAGACGAGGAAGACGCCACAGTGTCCACGGTCATCACGCCGCCCATCCCGTCCGTACCGCCGACAAGCCAGATCACCAAGGCCGACCAGGCCGACCCCCCGGAGGTTCTTTCCATGCAGATCAGCTCCATCGAGCAGGCCGAGGCGCTCGGGCTCCCCATCCCCTGCCGCGCCTTCGACCCCGAGGTCTTCTTCGCCGAGACGCCCGCCGACGTCGAGTACGCGAAGTCCCTCTGCGGCACCTGCCCGGTCAAGGACGCCTGTCTGACCGGTGCGCTGGAGCGGCGCGAGCCGTGGGGCGTCTGGGGTGGCGAGCTCTTCGTCCAGGGTGTCGTCGTGGCCCGCAAGCGGCCGCGTGGCCGTCCGCGCAAGACCGAGGTCATGGCGTGAACCCCGCCCACGGCGCCAGGGCCGTCCGCCGGGGAGAGCAGCCCCTGCTGGACAGCTCCCTCCGCCGTTCCGTCCGGATCGCCGCCGCCAAGGCCGACGCAGCCCGGCCAGCCCCCTTCCCGAGCACGCACCACGAGCAGGACCACCACATGACCGCCGCCGCCATCGATCCGACCGTCCGCGCTGAGCAGACCACCGAACTTCAGATCCAGAACAGGACCCTCGAAATGCAACTCCTCCACGAATCCCTGGCCCGGGCCCATATGCAAGAGCGCCTGCACGAGGCCGAGCACCAACGCCTCGTCACCCGGGTCGCCCGGGCCCGCCGGCTCAAGCAGCGGGCCGAGCGCGCCTCGCTGCGGGCCCGCAAGGCGATCGCCGTCGCCCTGATGTAGCCGCGGCTGTCGTCGCGGCTTTCGTCGCGGCGCGGGGCCTCCCCGCGTTCCACCCCCGTCGTGGCGCCCCGCGCCCCCCCCCCCCCCGCGGGGGGCGCCGGGGGGGGGGGGGGTGGGGGGTGTGGGGGGAGT
>NZ_JBHWIO010000128.1:0-4299 GCF_042732075.1 Kitasatospora sp. NPDC059812 | reverse complement strand
CGTTACCGGCCGTTCGCGGACCCTCCACCCCGCCCCCCCACACCCGCCGGGCCCCCGGCGCCCCGGGAAGCGCTGGGGCGTTAACACCCCCCCCAAGCTGATGGAAAACCCCCCCCCCCCCGGGGGAGCGGCCTGCGGTCGTCGGGGGCGTTGTGGTCAGCTCTTGCGGGTGCGGTTGGCGGGCTCGCCGCTGGCCGGCTTGCGACCGGCCGGCTTCGCCGTCGCCGCCGGTTCCCGACCGGCGAACTGGGGCAGCCACGCCAGCATCTCCGCCCGGAACGGCGCCTGGGCGCCCAACTGGCAGAGCACCCCGATGGTGCTCAGCGTCACCCGATGGATCAGCAGGTACGCGGGCGGCAGGTTCAGTTGCTTGCCCAGGTTGTAGGCGGGCGAGCGCGGATCGGCGATCCGGGCCGCCTGCGCGCGCATCCAGGCCCGGGTGAAGTGGAAGCTGTCCACGGCGGCCGGCTCGATGATCGGCCGCAGGTAGTCCAGCACCGCGTCCGGGTCCAGTTCGATCGAGGGCTTGACGAAGCCCTCCTCGCGCAGCATCTTCAGCACGCCCGCCGCGTCGCCGTCCAGGGCCATCCGCAGCGACGCCCCGATCGGCGCGGGCAGCCCGCCCGGCAGCCGGTCCACCGTGCCGAAGTCCAGCACCCCCAGCCGCCAGCCCGACGCCGGGCCGTCGTCCTTCAGCAGCCGGAAGTTGCCCGGGTGCGGGTCTGCGTGCAGCAGGCCGGTCCGGGACGGGCCCGCGAACAGGAACCGGGCCAGCAACTGCCCGGCACGGTCGCGCTCCTCCTGGGTGCCGCCCGTGATCACCTCGGCCAGCGGGGTGCCGTCCATCCACTCGGTGACCAGCACCTGGTCGGCCTGCGCCACCACGCCGGGCACCACGATGTCCGGGTCGCCGGCGAACTCCTCGGCGTGGCGGCGCTGAGCCTGCGCCTCCAGCTCGTAGTCCAGTTCCTCCGACACCCGTTCGCGCAGCTCGGCGATCAGCGGCTTGATGTCCAGCCCCGGGATCAGCGGGCCCAACAGCCAGGCCACCCGGCTCAGTTGCGTCAGGTCGGCGAGCAGCGCGTCGCCCGCGCCCGGGTACTGCACCTTGACCGCGACCCGGCGCCCGTCGTGCCAGACGGCCCGGTGCACCTGCCCGATCGAGGCGGCCGCCGCCGGCCGGTCGTCGAACTCCCGGAACAGCTCGCGCCAGCCGTCCCCGAGCCGCTGGGCGAGCGCGGTGTGCACCTTGGCGGCGGGCATCGGGGGAGCGGCGTCCTGCAGCTTGGTGAGCGCGGCCCGGTACGGCCCGGCGACCTCCTCGGGCAGCGCGGCCTCGAAGACGGACAGCACCTGCCCGAACTTCATGGCCCCGCCCTTGAGTTCACCCAGGACTTTGAACAGCTGGTCGGCGGTGGCCTGCTGGAGCTCGGCCGTCACCACCTCGGCGGAGCGCCCGCCGATGCGCTTGCCCAGACCGAGCGTGGCGCGTCCGGCTATCCCCAGCGGCAGGGCGGCGAGCCGTGCCGTGCGGGTCACTGCCTTGCGCGGAAGATCGCTCACCCGGGCCTCCATTCCCTGGCCCCCCGACACCGGACGGCCCACCATCACTAGGCCATTGTGCCCGCTCCCCGCCCCGCGACCGCCGGTATTTCGCCAGGCGGGGAGGGGACGCCCGTACGAGGGCCGCGACCGCTGTCCCTTTGCGGGGGAGTTGGACGGCTTGGTCCGGTCGGCCCGGCGTGGTGGGCGGGCGGTGGCTGCGCGCCGAGTGGAGCGCCCGCGGGTCGTCCGGCTGGCGGGTCAGCGGGTCAGCGGGGCAGACGGAGGGCCAGGCCGTCCAGGACCACGGCGAGGCCGTAGGCGAACTTGGCGTCGCGCGTGGCGGCCGGGTCCGGGTCCGCGGAAGCGGCCGAGTAGGCGGCGGCGAGGTGGGCGAAGCCCGCGGTGGCCTCCCGGGCGGCGGGCATCAGCCGGGCGATGAACGCGGCCTCGCTCTCGCCGGCCCGGGCGACGGTGGTGAGCCAGGCCGCCTCCGTGGTGCTCATGCCGACGACGTAGGAGATGACCGTGTCGATCGCCCGGACCGGCTCGGGGAAGCCGGCCGAGGTGAAGAAGGCGGTCAGCCGCTCGCCGTAGGACAGCAGGTTGGGGCCGAGGTGGGCGAGGCCGGCCTGGCCGAGGACGGACGACAGCCAGGGGTGGCGCAGGGCCGTCGCCCGGAAGGCGCCGGCGGCCTCGGTGGCGGCGGCGCGCCAGTCGGGGCTGTCGGCGGGCGGGAGGGTGATCTCGCCGAAGACCTCGTCCACCGCGAGCTCCATCAGCTCGTCCTTGGTCGCCACGTGCCGGTACAGGGAGGTGGCGCCCGCGTTCAGCCGGGTGGCGAGCTTGCGCATGCTCAGGGCCTCGATGCCCTCGGCGTCCAGCATGGTGATCGCCTCGCGGACGATCGCGGCCCGGCTGAGTGCGGGCTGGTCGGGCTCGCGCTGCCGACGGGCCCATACGGACGGGATCGGGTTCGTTTCGGCGGCCATGGCGGCTCCCCTTCCCTCTGCTCCTGCTTCGCTGCGTACACCGTTCGCATTGAGCGTACAGGAGTCGGATATTGCGCACGCCGTTCCGACATGCGTACAGTGTGCGCAACGAAGGAACGGGGTGCGCACCGGGGGAACGGTGTGCGCAGAATGGAGGGGTGGCTGATGACAGCGCTCAACGCGACCGAGGGCCGCAATCCGCACCGCTGGTGGATCCTGATCGTGCTGTGCCTGAGCTCGCTCGTCCTGGTGGTCGACAGCATGGCGCTCACGGTCGCCGTGCCCTCGATGACGGCGGACCTCGGCGCCAGCGCCCAGGACACCCAGTGGATCCTCGACTCCTACGTCCTGGTCTTCGCCGGGCTGCTGCTCACCGCCGGCAGCCTCGGGGACCACTTCGGCCGCCGGAAGATCATGATCATCGGACTGCTGCTCTTCGGGGCGGCCTCCCTGGCGGCCACCTTCTGCACCAACCCCGGCGAGGTGATCGCGGCCCGGGTCGCCATGGGCGTCGGCGGATCGCTGATCATGCCCTCGACGCTGTCGATCCTCATCACCGTCTTCGACGAGGACGAGCGCAACAAGGCGATGGCCGTCTGGAGCTCGGTGGCGATGCTGGGGCTGGTCGGCAGCCCGGTCCTCGGCGGCGTGCTGATCAACCACTTCTCCTGGCACTCGATCTTCTTCATCAACGTCCCGGTCGTCGCCCTGGCGATCCTGGCCGGCCTGCTGCTGATGCCGGAGTCCAAGGGCCCGTGGCAGAAGCCCGACCCGCTCGGCGCGGTGCTCTCCGCGGCCGGCATGACCGCCCTGGTCTGGTGGATCATCGAGATCCCGCAGCACGGCGCCTTCGGCGGCCAGTCCCTGGTCACCCTGGCCATCGCGGTGCTCGCGCTCGGTGGGTTCGTGGCGTGGGAGAACATCACCTCCGCGCCCATGGTTCCGCTGGCGCTCTTCAAACACCGCAACTTCAGCGGGGGCTCGCTGTCGCTGACCCTGGTGCAGATCGGCAACGGCGGCCTGCTGCTCGTGCTCACCCAGTACCTGCAGTTCGTGCTCGGCTACTCGCCGGTCAAGGCGGGCCTCGCGTTCGTGCCGCTGGCCATCGCCGCCCTGGTCGGCAACGGGGTCGGCGCCAAGTTCGCCGCCACGATCGGCAACCGCCTGCTCATCCTCACCGGGATGCTCGTCATGGCCGCCTCCTTCGCCCTGCTGACCACCGTCACCGCCGGCACCGGCTTCACCGTCCCGGCGGTCGCCCTCGGGCTGCTCGGCCTCGGCGCGGGCCTGGCGATGCCGGCGGCGGTGGGCGCGCTGATGGGCACCATCCCGCCGGAGCAGGCGGGCGTCGGCTCGGCGCTGAACGACACCATCCAGCAGGCCGGTACCGCGCTCGGCATCGCCATCCTGGGCTCGCTGCTGTCGAGCGGTTTCGCCGCCGAGATGCCCGCCGGGATGCCGGAGGAGGCGAAGCACTCCGTCGGCGGGGCGCTGGCGCTGGCCAACGGGGACGCCGGGCTCGTCCGGACCGTCCGGGAGGCCTTCACCTCGGCGATGTCGACGACCTTCACGATCAGCGCGATCGGGGTGCTGGCGGCGGCGGTGGTGGCCACGCTGGTGATGCGCGACCGGAAGGCCGGGACGGCGGCGGGGGAGCCGGTGGCCGGGGCGTCGGTGGAGGACACCGGGATCGCCGCCTGACTCCGCTGGACCTGGCTGGTCCACCTCGCTGCGAAGGCCGGGGGCCCGGGGGGGGCCCGGCCAC
>NZ_JBHWIO010000127.1:7479-18261 GCF_042732075.1 Kitasatospora sp. NPDC059812 | reverse complement strand
CGAGACACAACCACCTGGGGCCCGAGTTGTGTATCAGAGACTCCCCTCGGGTGGGGCCGCGCGGTCGAACCACCCGGCCCCTTCGGCGACGCGTCGTCAGAACTTGTTCTTCGGGGTCAGCCCGAGGGAGAGCCCGGAGAGGCCGCGCTGGCGGCCGCCGAGCTTGCCGGCGACGGCGCGCAGGGCGGCGCCGGCCGGGGAGTCGGGGGCGGCGAGCACGACCGGGCGGCCGTCGTCGCCGCCCTCGCGCAGGCGCACGTCGATCGGGATCGAGCCGAGCACCGGGACGGTCGCGCCGACGGTGCGGGTGAGCGCGTCCGCGACGGTCTGGCCGCCGCCGGTGCCGAAGACGTCGATCATCTCGTCGCAGTGCGGGCACGGCATGCCGGACATGTTCTCGATCACGCCGACGATCTTCTGGTGGGTCTGCACCGCGATGGTGCCGGCCCGCTCGGCCACCTCGGCGGCGGCCATCTGCGGGGTGGTGACGATCAGGATCTCCGCGTTGGGAACCAGCTGGGCCACCGAGATCGCGATGTCGCCGGTGCCGGGCGGCAGGTCCAGCAGCAGGACGTCCAGGTCGCCCCAGTAGACGTCGGCGAGGAACTGCTGGAGCGCGCGGTGCAGCATCGGGCCGCGCCAGACCACCGGGGCGTTGCCCGGGGTGAACATGCCGATCGAGATGACCTTCACGCCGTGCGACTGCGGCGGCATGATCATGTCCTGGACCTGGGTGGGCCGGCCCTCGACGCCGAGCATGCGGGGCACGCTGTGGCCGTAGATGTCGGCGTCCACGACGGCGACCTTCAGGCCGTCGGCGGCCATCGCGGCGGCCAGGTTGACCGTGACGGAGGACTTGCCGACGCCGCCCTTGCCGGAGGCGACGGCGTAGACCCGGGTCAGCGTGCCCGGCTTGGCGAACGGGATCTCCCGCTCGGGGGCGCCGCCGCGCAGCAGCTGGGAGAGCTCCTTGCGCTGCTCGTCGCTCATCACGTCGAGCTCGACCTCGACGCCGGTCACACCGGGCACGCGGCCGACCGCTTCGCGGACCCGGGTGACGATGGTGTCGCGCATCGGGCAGCCGGAGACGGTCAGGTAGACCGCGACGCGCACTGCGCCGTCCTCGGCGATCCCGACCGATTTCACCATGCCGATCTCGGTGATCGGGCGGTTGATCTCCGGGTCGTTGACGGTCGCCAGCGCCTGGCGTACGGACTCCTCCGTGACGCCGGCCGCGACCTCTGTCTCGTTGGCCATGCCTTGATGGTACGGCGCTCGGGGGATCCCCTAACCCGCCGGTAGCGTGCCGCCGGTCACAGCGTCCCGGAGGGCTCCCGGCGCTCCTCGATCTCCTTGAGCAGGGACTGGAGTTCGGAGCGGATGAAGTCTCGGGTGGCGACCTCGCCGAGCCCGTGCCGCAGTGCCGCGACCTCGCGGGTCAGGTACTCGGTGTCCGCGATGTTGCGGTCGCTGCGGGCTCGGTCCTGCTCCATGTTGACCCGGTCCCGGTTGTCCTGGCGGTTCTGCGCGAGCAGGATCAGCGGGGCCGCGTAGGAGGCCTGGAGGGACAGCACCAGGGTGAGGAAGATGAAGGGGTAGCTGTCGAAGCGCACGTTCTCCGGCAGCAGGGTGTTCCAGGCCACCCAGATGATGATCACCACCGTCATCCAGACGATGAAGCGGCCGGTGCCCAGGAACCGCGCGATCCGTTCGGAGAGCTTGCCGAACGCCTCCGGGTCGTAGGCGGGCAGCGAGATCAGCCCGGGCCGGGCGGTGCGGGGCTGGTCGAGCCGGGTGCGGGCCGGGCCGGCCACGGAGATCTCGGCGCGCCGCTCCCGGCCGCCCTCCCGGCCGCGCAGTTCGCGCAGCTGGCGCAGTTCCCGCAGTTCGCTCTGGATGCGTTGGCGGGGGGACTCGTCCCGCCGCCCCTTGCGGTCAGCGTCCACCGTGCACCTCTTCCCTCGTGCCGTCCGTGTCGTCGTGGCCGTGCAGGACGGACTCGCGCCAGTCCTCCGGCAGCAGGTGGTCGAGCACGTCGTCGACGGTCACCGCGCCGAGCAGGTGGTCGGCCTCGTCGACGACCGGCGCGGACACCAGGTTGTAGGTCGCCAGGTAGCTGGTGATCAGCGACAGCGGGGTGTCCGGCGGCAGCGGGTCCAGGTCGTCGTCGACCAGCGAGCCGACCAGCACGTACGGCGGCTCGCGCAGCAGCCGCTGGAAGTGCACGGTGCCCAGGTACTTGCCGGTCGGGGTCTCGTTCGGCGGCCGGCAGACGTACACCTGCGCGGCGAGCGCGGGCTTGTGGTCGGAGACCCGGATGCGGGCGAGCGCCTCGGCCACGGTCGCGTCCGGCTCCAGCACGACCGGCTCGGTGGTCATCAGACCGCCGGCGGTGTTCTCCTCGTACGACAGCAGGCGGCGGACGGGCTCGGCCTCGTCCGGCTCCATCAGCTGGAGCAGCCGCTCGGCCTCGTCGTCGGGCAGTTCGGAGAGCAGGTCGGCGGCGTCGTCCGGGTCCATCGCCTCCAGGATGTCGGCGGCGCGTTCGTCCTTGAGCTTGCCGATGATCTCGACCTGGTCGTCCTCGGGCAGCTCCTCCAGGACGTCGGCGAGCCGCTCGTCGTCGAGCGCGGCGGCCACCTCGGCGCGGCGCTTGGCGGACAGGTGGTGCATGACGCTGGCGAGGTCGGCGGCGCGCAGCTGGTCGAAGGTGGCGAGCAGGTTGGCGGCGCCCTGGTCCTGCTCGGGCAGCGTGAAGCCGGTGACGTCCTGCCAGTCCAGGGTGAGCCGCTCGCCCTTGCCCTTGCGCAGCCGGCCGGCCCGGCCGACCTGGACGAAGACCTTGCTGATCTCCCACTCGCGCATCCGGGTCTGCACCATCCCGACGTCCAGCACGGTGACGTCCTCACCGGTCTTGGACCAGGTGACGGTGCGGTCCAGCAGCTCGGCGAGCACCAGGGTCTCGGACGGGCGCTGCTCGAAGCGCCGCAGGTTGATCACGCCGGTGGCGAGCACCTGGCCGGACTCCAGGCTGGTCACCCGGGTCATCGGCAGGAAGATCCGGCGCCGGCCGACCACCTCGACCACCAGGCCCAGGACCCGCGGCGGGCGGCCGCCGAGCCGCAGCGAGACGACGACGTCACGGACCCGGCCGACCTGGTCGCCGTTCGGGTCGAAGACGGCGAGGGCGGAGAGGTGGGAGATGAAGACCCGGGTACCTGGCCCTGCCATGAACTCCCTCTACTCGTTCGACGCCGTGCCGGGTACGCCGGGGCGCACCTGCGGGCAAGGCTACCCGCGTGTCGCGAGCCCGGCCCGACGAGGCACGGTACACAGCCGAGGAGTCCCGGGCGTGAATCTTTAGCGGCGCTTGAACAGCAGTTTGGGCAGACCGGCCGGGACGGGGCGGCGGGTGGTGGCCGCGGTGGGCATCGGCTGGGCGGCGTGCGAGCCGTCCGGCATCGCGCCCGGACGCTCGGTCAGCGCTCCGGCGGGCTCCAGGCGCAGCACCCGGCACTCGCGGGCCCAGCGGTCGGTGATGGTGTCGGTGTCGGGCGCGTTCAGCCGCTTGCCCTTGAGCTCCTCGACGGCGCCCAGCCAGGCCTCGCCGCCCGGGGCCAGCTCCGAGACCCGGGCGCTCCAGCCGGTCAGCCGGCCGCCCTTGTCCTTGCTGCGGACGGTCACCACCGCGCCGGATCCGGCGGTCAGGCCGTGCAGCGGCTGCTCGCCGCCCTCGCCGACCACCACCACGGCGCCGTCGTGCCAGGCGTGCCAGAGCGGGCGGGCCTGCTCCTGGCCGTCCGCGCGGACCCAGAGGAGGCCGGACTTCTTCGCGGCCTCCTCCAGCAGGGCCTGGTCGAGGAGGTCGTCGGCGGTCGCGGCGGCGGGCGTACGGTCCATGGCGCCCAGGGTACGACCTCCGCCGTCCACGAGTTGTCTCAGCCGTCGGGCGACAGTTCCATCGGCTTGCCACGGGCCTTACCGTAGGAGCGCCCAGCCCCGGCCTGGTCCAGCCCCGGCCTGGTCCAGCCCCGGCCTGGTCCAGCCCCGGCCCGGTTCAGTCCGGCCCCCGCCTCGCCCCAGCCCACGTGACCAGCAGAGGAGCGCCGTGCCCGCCGCCCGGCCCGCGACCGCCCCCGCACCAGCCGCCACCGCCACCGCCACCGAGCCGGCGCACCCGCTCCCCACCGCCGACCTGCTGCTGCTCGCCGTCTCCATCGCCGGCATCTCGCTGTCCGGCCCGCTGATCAGCGCCACCGCCGCGCCCGCGCTGGCGATCGCGTTCTGGCGCAACGTCATGTCGGTCGGCGTCCTCGGTCCGTACGCGCTGCTGCGCCACCGCGCCGAACTGCGCGGGATCGGCCGGCGGGCGCTGCTGCTCGCGATCGCGGCGGGCGTACTGCTCGCCGTGCACTTCGCGCTCTGGATGCCCAGCCTGCGGATGACCTCGGTGGCCTCGGCGACCGCCCTGGTCACCACCACCCCGCTGTGGACCATCCTGCTGATGCGACTGCTCGGCGTCCGCGCCCCCCGGATGGTCTGGCTCGGTACGGGCGTGGCCTTCGCCGGCGTGCTGGTGCTGACCGGCGTCGACCTCTCGCTCTCCCCGCGCGCGCTGCTCGGCGACGCGCTCGCCCTCGGCGCGGGCCTGGCCGCCGCCGGGTACATGCTGCTGGGCGCGGAGGTCCGCAAGACCGTCAGCACCACCGCGTACACGCTGGTCTGCTACGCCACCACGGGGGTGGGCCTGCTGGCGATCTGCCTGGTCGCGGGGACGCCGCTGGCCGGCTGGCCGGCCGGGGTGTGGTGGCAGATCGTGCTGCTGATGGTCGCCGCCCAACTGCTCGGCCACTCGCTGAGCAACCGCGTGGTGCGCAGCCTCGGCCCGTCGATCACCTCCACCGCGATCCTGCTGGAGACGCCGGGCGCGGCCCTGATCGCCGCCCTCTGGCTAGGCCAGTGGCCCCCGGTGGCGGCGTATCCGGCGGTGGTGCTGATCCTGGTGGGCCTGGTCCTGGTCGCCCGCGGCGGCCAGCGGGCGCCGCGGGCGGCTACAGCCAGCCGTTGCGGCGGAAGCCCCGGTACATCCCGACGCAGATCAGCATGATGGCGCCGAGCACCATCGGATAGCCGTACTTGTGGTGCAGCTCGGGCATGTACTCGAAGTTCATGCCGTACACGCCGGTGATCATGGTGGGCACGGCGAAGATCGCCGCCCAGGCGGTGATCTTGCGCATGTCCTCGTTCTGCGCCACCGAGACCTGCGCCAGGTTGGCCTGGAGCAGCGAGTTCAGCAGTTCGTCGAAGCCGTGCACCTGCTCGGTGACCCGGGCCAGGTGGTCGGCGACGTCCCGGAAGTACTTCTGGATGTCCGGGTCGACGAGGCGCTGCAGCGGCTCGGACAACTGCTGCATCGGGCGCAGCAGCGGCACCACGGCCCGCTTGAACTCCAGTACCTCGCGCTTGAGTTGGTACACCCGGCCGACGTCGGCGCTGCGCCCGCCCTTGGCCGAGAAGACGCCGTACTCGATCTCGTCCACGTCGTTCTGCAGCCGCTCGGAGACCAGCAGGTAGTTGTCCACGACGTGGTCGGCGATCGCGTGCAGCACCGCGGACGGGCCCTTGGCGAGCAGTCCGGACTCGTCCGCGTCGGCCTCCAGCCGGTGCCGCAGCTCCTGCAGCGAGCCGTGGCCGCCGTGCCGGACGGTGATCACGAAGTCCCGCCCGGCGAAGACCATCAGCTCGCCGGTCTCCACCACCTCGCTGGTCGGGGTGAGCTGGTCGTGCTCGACGTAGCGGATGGTCTTGAAGACGGCGAACAGCACGTCGTCGTAGCGCTCGACCTTGGGCCGCTGGTGCGCGTGCACCGCGTCCTCGACCGCGAGCGGGTGCAGGCCGAAGCGCTGGGCGATGCCCTCGAACTCGGCCTCGGTCGGCTCGTGCAGCCCGATCCAGCTGAACGAGCCGTCCCCGTCCGGGAGTTGGTGTGCGGCCTTGATCCGGCGGGCGGCCTCGCGGGGGCTGCAGGTCTCGCCGTGGCGCTTGCCGTGCTGGTACACCGCGCAGTCGACGACCGCCGAGCCGGCGCCCACCGGGACGGCGTCGTACGCGCCGACCGCGGAGCGGCGGCGGTTGGTGCGGACGGCGGCGCGCAGGCTGTTGATCATCGACATGGCAGGCTCCCTGGAACAGGAGCCGCCGCACAGCGGCGTAGGGGTCCCCCCGGTCGGAAGGCGGGGGAGGAGCGGGCGGCCGTGGTGCGACGGCGAAGAACACCGGTGAAGGGGGGTGAGGGTGCTCTCCCGGCCGGTTCGTCCGCGTCCGGCCTGCCCGGGCTACCTCGGCTGGATCAGCCGGTTCAGCCTGCGTGGCGAGGGGTACGGGGAAGTCGGGGCCGGGTAGAGCTGCCGGTACTGCATGGTCGGCCGGTATCCACCGCAACCACCTCCTTCGTGCCGCCGCCCCGGGAACCTGAGGATTTCCGGTGGCCAGTCGCTCACCCTAACATCTGACCGACCATCGGCGCCCCGGGCTTTCCCGAGGCTTTGCCCGGGCCGCCCGCACACGGCCGGCCCGCCCCCGGGGGTTACGCTCACCGGCATGGCGCACGACTTCCCGCTCTTCGGCGAACCCCACGGCGGCAGCTCCCCGGCGCTCTCCCGGGAGGCGGTGCTGGCCGCCGTCGAGGCCCGGCTGATCACCACCTTCGGCGAGCCGAGCGGCCGCGCCGCGGTCACCTTCCTCGGCACCGACCGGATCGAGGTGCTGCGCTTCGGCCCGGACGCCGACGGCCTGGTCCGGTACGCGACGCTCGGCATGGCCGCCGCGCCGATGGCCGACCCGACCGCACCGGTGGCCGACCAACTGCGCGGCCCACGCGCCGAACTGGTGCTGACCGTCCGCGGCGGGCGCGACAGCGTGCTGCGCAGCCTGGCCACCCTGGCCGCGACCCCGCAGGTCGAGGGGCTGGTGGTGGCCCCCGGCGGCTCGCTGGACCTCGGCGCCCCGCTGTGGGACGGCGCGCCGTTCACCTCGGTACTGGCCGCCGAGCCGGGCGGCCTGGTGCCGGACCTGGAGCTGGACGAGCCGGCCGACCCGGTCCGCTTCCTGCCGCTGCTGCCGATGACGCCCAACGAGGCCGGCTGGAAGCGGGTGCACGGCGCGGCCGCGCTCCAGGAGCGCTGGCTGGACCAGGGTGCCGACCTGCGCGACCCGGACCGCCGCGGTGTCCGGCTGGACTGACCGGGGCTCAGGCCGCGGGTCTCCCGTCCTGGCCCCGCGCTCCCGCCGCGCCCCCGCACCCCGGCGTGCGGCCCTCAGCCGCCGATCGGCTTCGCGCCGGTGGCCTGCGCCAGCAGGGCCTCGTACACCGCGGGATCGGTGGTGTGCTCGCCGAGCCGGACGGTCTTGCGGCTGCCGTGGTAGTCGCTGGAGCCGGTGACCAGCAGCCCCAGTTCGCCCGCCAGGCCGCGCAGCCGCACCCGGGTCTCCTCGTCGTGGTCGGTGTGGTCGACCTCCAGCGCGGCCAGCCCGGCCGCCGCGAGGTCGGCGATCACCTGGTCCGGGACGGTCCGCCCGCGCTTGACCGCGCCGGGGTGGGCGAACACCGGCACCCCGCCGGCGGCCCGGACCAGCCGGACCGCCTCGATCGGGTCGGTCTCGTGCTTGCGGACGTCCGCCCGGGCGCCGTTGGCCAGCCACTCGGCGGTGAAGGCGTCCGAGACGGTGGCCACCACGCCCGCCTCGACCAGCGCGCTGGCGATGTGCGGGCGCCCGACCGAGCCGGCCCCGGCGATCCGCTGCACCTGCTCCCAGCTGATGTCCGCGCCGAGTTCGCGGCAGCGCTCGACGACCGCCCGCCCGCGCCGGAACCGGTCGGTGCGCACCAGCTCCCGCTCGCGCGCGAACTCCGGCTCGTCCGGGTCGAACAGGTACGCCAGCAGGTGCATGCTGACGCCGCCCACCACGCAGGACAGTTCGGCGCCCGGGACGACGGTCAGCCGGCTGCCGGCCGGCAGCGCGCGCACCGCCCCGGCGGCCTCGGCGTGGCCCGCGACGGTGTCGTGGTCGGTGAGCGCCACGACGTCGAGGCCCGCGGCCACGGCCGCCGCGACCAGTTCGGCCGGGCTGTCGGTGCCGTCGGAGGCGTTGCTGTGGGCGTGCAGGTCGATGCGCACGGGGCGGACTCCTGGGGGCTCGGGGTGCCGCCCAGGATAGGACAGGGCGCCAGGCCCCGGCCGGACGGGACTTATCCCAGCAGGCGGGGGGAGAGGGCCCCGCAGGGGAGCAGGTCCAGTTCGGCGCCGGCCTCGCGCAGGTCGGTGAGGACGAGTTCGTCGTACATCACCAGGGCGGACTGCTCGGGCCAGGCGACCGCCCAGAGCCAGAGGCCGCGGGCCTCGCCGGCGAACACCGCGCGGTCGGCCGGGGCGTCCGGGATGTGGAACATCGGGGTGGGCCGGCCGGCGGCCAGCAGCTTGGCGTCGGCGGGCTTGTAGAGGCCGACGGAGTCGCCCGGATCGGGCCCGGGCATCCCGGCGTAGCGGGCGCCGAGGCCGACCCCCAGCTCCTCGGCGACGAGCACCAGCTCGCCGAAGCCGCCGAGCGGGGCCGGTCCGGAGCAGGCGACGGCGGTGGCCCGGGCGCCGGAGACGTCGTCGCCGACGTGGGCGATGCCGGTGTAGAGCCAGCCGACCGGGAGCGGCCAGGGCAGCCAGACGGGGACCTGCGAGCGGGCGACGGCGACGCCCAGGGCTTCGACGCTCGGTGGCAGCACGGGCTGCATCGGGTGCACGGCTCCGTGCCGGTCGCACTGCCAGGTGTCTGAGAACAGACCGGGGGCGCGGACCCGACCGGCGCACCTCGGGCAGCTTGGCTCGCCCCTCATAGGCGACAACGCTCCTCCCTCCGGACCGCCGCGTCAAGGACGATCACCCGTACGGAGGGCTCGGCGGCACCTGTCGGTGGCGGGGCCCGTTCGGCGCGGGGTGGGGCGGCGCGGCACGGGCGGTTCCCGTTGGGGGATGTCCCGTGGCGGGCGGCGGCAAACGTCGACGGGCGCAGGGCCCGGACACACTGACGCCCCGTCATCGGCGATCGCGGTGACAGGGCGTCAGTCGGGTATCGGAACGTCCGGATCGGACGCTCCCGGCTCGTCGGCGGCGGGTGAGGGCTCCCGGTCGGAGGCGCCGCGCGTGGTCAGACGGTCGGGCACGGGCGGATGAGCAGGCGCTCACCGGTGCGGGCGGCGGCCTGGACGAACTCGCGGACGGTCTCGGCGTCGGCTATCAGGCGGTCGGCGGCGGAGCCGTTGGCGTCGTCCAGTCGAACGATCTCGAAGCGCATGGTCTTCGTCATGGGCGTCTCCTGTTCCTGCCCCGTCGGTCGGGGCGATTGCGGCTGGGTGGATACCAGCCCTTGAGGGGTCCTACGGGTCCGGCGGTGCGGCCGGATCGCTCGGTTCGTACGTGCGGCGGTCTGCTGCGGCAAGGGCTCCCCCTGCTTGCCCGGTGCGTCTGGTGCCTCGTGAACCACGGTGACGTGGTGGTGCTTCCGGGTCGTTGCCCGCCCGTGAAGTCCAGGTTTCGGCTGATTCGCGCCGACGCGGAGGCCGGCGATGATTCCCGGACAGAATCAAAGATTACCGTAACTAACGACTTTTGTCCTGTGTTGAAGACGGTCGAACTTCGAGAAGTGGTTCAGACCACTCTCCGGATCGGCCCGGTTCAGGCCCAGAACGCGGCCAGCGCCCCGGCCGTGGCGGCCGGGCGTTCGGCGTTGGGGGAGTGGCCGGCGTCCTCGACGACCACCCGGCGGGCCCCCAGGCGCTCCGCCATCCGGTTCTGCTCCGGCACCGGCCAGGCGTAGTCCCGCACCCCGGACAGCACCAGCACCGGCAGGCCGGCGGTGGCGGCGGCCAGCTCGGCCACCCTGTCCGGCGCGGCGACCAGATGACCACCGGTGACGCTCAGTGACAGCGGCACGTTGGCCAGCCAGCGGCGGTGCAGGAACTCCGCGACGGCCGGCTCCGGGCGCTGCTTCTGGTCCCCGCTGCCCTCCTCCATCTGCCGCATGACCTGCCAGATCTCCTCCAGGCTCATGACCGGCAGCACGTCCAGCAGCAGCTTGGTGCGGGCCGCCTCGGCCGGATCGATCGCGCCCGGGCCGGTGGACATCAGGGTCAGCGAGCGCCACGGCGACGGGCCGTCCGCGGCCGCGGCCAGCACCGCCTCCCGGACCACCTGGCCGCCGAAGGAGTGCCCCAGCAGGTGCGGCGGCCCGCCGCCGTCGGCGGCCACGGCCTCGGTGAGCGCCCGGACGTCCGCGCCGAGCGCCTCGACGGCGTACGCGGCCGGGTCGTCCGGGCCGCCGGTCTCGTACTGGCCGCGCTGGTCGACGGCGGTCACCCGGTAGCCCGCCGCCGCCAGCGGCTCCAGCAGGGCGATGAAGTCCTCCTTGCTGCCGGTGAAGCCCGGCACCAGCAGCGCCGAGCCGCGCACCGGCCCGTCCGGCTCGGCCCGCAGCGCGGCGAACCCGCCGCGGCTGGTCGACAGCCGCAGCGCGCGGGCGCAGCGGGGAAGGGTGAGGAACGGCGGCGTGCTCATGGGCTGCTCTCCTGCGGGCGACTGGCCGGTAACCCCGACCCTATCCAGCCTGCGCCGGAACGCCGGAACGCCGGAACGCCGGAGGGGGCGGGCCCCCCCCCCCGGGGGCCCGGGCCCCCCCCCCCCGGGGGGGGGGGGGGGGGGGGGGGGGGGGGGGGGCGGGGGGGGGGGGGCGGGC
>NZ_JBHWIO010000127.1:0-7469 GCF_042732075.1 Kitasatospora sp. NPDC059812 | reverse complement strand
GGGCCCCACGCCACCCGGCGCCGGCCCCCCCCCCTCCGGGGCGGGGTGCGTCAGCTCTCCGGGGTGGCCTCCGGCGCGGCGGCGGCCTTGCGGGCCCGGGTGCGCTTGCGCGGGGCCGGGACCTCGGTCGCGGCGTCGGCGGCCGCAGCCTCCGCAGCCTCCGCAGCCTCCGGAGCCGTCGGGGCGGTCGCGGCCTCGGCCTTGGGCTTGCGGGTGCGCGTCCGGGTGGCCGGCTTCTCCGCGACGGCGGCCTCGGCGGCCGGTGCCTCGGCGACGGCCTCGACGGCCTCCGCCTTGGGCTTGCGGGTGCGCGTCCGGGTGGCCGGCTTCTTCGCGACGGCGGTCTCGACGACGGCCTCGGCGGCGGGTGCCTCGGCCGGCGCCTCGACGACGGCCTCGACGGCCTCCGCCTTGGGCTTGCGGGTGCGCGTCCGGGTGCGGGCGGCCGGCTTCTCCTCGACGACGGCCTCGACGACGGCCTCGGCGGCGGCCACGACGGCCACCGCGGCCGGAACCTCGGCCGGGGCCTCGGCGACCGGAGCCGCCACGGCCGCCTCGGTCACCGCGACGGCCTCGGCCACCACAGCGGCCTCGCCGGCGGCGGCGCCGCGCGAACGGCGGCGACGGCGGCGCGGGGCCGCCTCGCCCTCGGTGCCTTCGACGGCCGGGGCCGCGGGGGCCTCGACGACGCTCCCGGCCTCGCCCTCGGCGACCGTGGAGCCCCCCCGGGTGCGGCGGCGCTCACGGGTGCGGCGCGGCTTCTCCTCGGTCGCCACGGCGGCCTCAGGGGCGCCGGTGCGGCCGGAGCCGCTGCGCGGGCCCTTGGCCCGGGCGGTGCGCGCACCGCGCCCGCCGGTCTCGCCGAGGTCCTCGACCTCCTCCGCGCCGAGCCCGGCCCGGGTCCGCTCCGAACGCGGCAGCACACCCTTGGTGCCCGGCGCGATCTTCAGCAGCTCGTACAGGTGCGGCGAGGTGGAGTAGGTCTCCTCCGGGTCGTTGAAGGTCAGCTCCAGCGCCTTGTTGATCAGCTGCCAGCGCGGGATGTCGTCCCAGTCGACCAGGGTGACGGCGGTGCCCGAGGCGCCGGCCCGGCCGGTGCGGCCGATCCGGTGCAGGTAGGTCTTCTCGTCCTCGGGGCACTGGTAGTTGACCACGTGCGTGACGCCCTCGACGTCGATGCCGCGGGCGGCGACGTCGGTGCAGACCAGCACGTCGACCTTGCCGTTGCGGAACGCGCGCAGCGCCTGCTCGCGGGCGCCCTGGCCGAGGTCGCCGTGGACGGCGCCGGCCGCGAAGCCGCGCTGGGTCAGCTGGTCGGCGACGTCGGCGGCGGTGCGCTTGGTCCGGCAGAAGATCATCGCCAGCCCGCGGCCGTCGGCCTGGAGGATGCGCGAGACGAGCTCGACCTTGTCCAGCGAGTGCGCGCGGAAGATGTGCTGCTCGATGTTGGCGACGGTGGTGCCGGTGTCGTCCGGGGCGGCGGCCCGGATGTGGGTGGGCTGGCTCATGTACCGGCGGGCGAGGCTGATGACCTGACCCGGCATGGTGGCCGAGAACAGCAGGGTCTGCCGCTTGGCCGGCAGCATGGTGATGATCTTCTCGACGTCCGGCAGGAAGCCGAGGTCGAGCATCTCGTCGGCCTCGTCCAGGACCAGCGAGCGGACCTTGGACAGGTTCAGCTTCTTCTGCCCGGCCAGGTCCAGCAGGCGGCCCGGGGTGCCGACCACGATGTCGACGCCCTTGGCGAGCGCCTCGACCTGCGGCTCGTACGCGCGGCCGCCGTAGACGGCCAGGACGCGCACGTCCCGGACCTTGCCGGCGGTCTGCAGGTCGTTGGTGACCTGGGTGCAGAGCTCGCGGGTCGGGACGACGATGAGCGCCTGCGGGCCGTCGGAGAGCTGCTCCTCGGTCGCCCGGCCGGCGTCCACGTCGGCGCGCACGATGCAGCGCTCGATCAGCGGGAGGCCGAAGCCGAGGGTCTTGCCGGTGCCGGTCTTGGCCTGGCCGATGACGTCGTGGCCGGTCAGCGCGACCGGGAGGGTCATCTCCTGGATGGGGAAGGGGTGGACGATGCCGACGGACTCGAGCGCCTCGGCGGTCTCCGGGAGGATTCCCAGATCCCGGAACGTCGTCTTGATGGGTTCAGCGGTGGTGGACAGGGTGCTGCCTCTTCCGTGTGAAAGGGGCCGAGAGCGAGCGGCGGGCGGGCAGCCGCACGGCTGCGTACGGGCCTGGCGGCCCTGATGCAGCTGAGCGGACGCACAACCGCGCCGGTCCCTGCGGCCGGCCGGTGCGCGCTGCCCTGTGCGGGGCGCGTCGCCGGCGGCGTCGGGGAGGATTCCCATGAGGGACCTGCGCGGGACCTTCGCCAGGGGGCGCGGTCTCGGCGGCCCTCGCTCGGCCACTGATGCGGTGCCAAGGCTTGAAGTCCAAGCCATGGTCGGAGCCGATCGGCTCTCCGACCGGGCATCCGCGTACGTGAGTACCCGTGGCTCCGGTGCGGACACGTCCGGATGGACGGTGCCGCTTCGGAGCGGGCTTGCGCGGGACACCGAGACGGCGGTGACACCGTGCGAACACGACGGGGCTCCGTACCACCATACAGTCAGGCGACGACTCGAACACGTGACGCGTCTGACATTGCCCCTGCCGACCCGGGCCTGAAGGGGTGTTCCGGCCGGTCACCCGGGCGACCGGCCGACGGCCGGCCAGGGTGGGTCCCCCGGGCCGGCGGGACTAAGGTGGCGGGTCATGGAGACCCATGGTGAGACGCAGGACGCCGCGGCCGGCTCGATCGGGGACTGGGCCGCGTGCTCGGCCGACCCCGGCTACCGGGCGGCGGTGCTGGATCTGCTCGGCGCGCTCGCCTACGGCGAGCTGAGCGCCTTCGAGCGGCTCGCCGAGGACGCCAAGCTGGCGCCGGACCTCGCCGACAAGGCGGCCCTGGCCCGGATGGCCTCCGCCGAGTTCCAGCACTACCAGCGCCTGCACGACCGGCTCGCCGAGATCGGCGCCGACCCGCAGGAGGCGATGCGCCCGTTCGTCGAGCCGCTGGAGCTGTTCCACCGGATGACCGCGCCCTCGGACTGGCTGGAGGGCCTGGTCAAGGCCTACGTCGGCGACGCCATCGCGACCGACTTCTACCGCGAGGTCGCCGTCCGGCTCGACGATGACACCCGCGACCTGGTGCTCGGCGTCATGTCCGACACCGGGCACGCCCAGTTCGCGGTGGACAAGGTGCGCCAGGCCATCGAGGCCGACCCGCGCTCCGGCGGCCGGCTCGCGCTGTGGGGCCGACGGCTGATGGGCGAGGCGCTCAGCCAGGCCCAGCGGGTGGTCGCCGAGCGGGACGCGCTGTCCAACCTGCTGGTCGGCGGCGTCCAGGTGCAGGGCTTCGACCTGGTCGAGGTCGGCAAGATGTTCAACCGGATCACCGAGGCGCACACCCGGCGGATGGCCGCCCTGGGCTTGGCCAGCTAGAGGTCAGGCCGGCCGGTGGCGCCGCGTGCGGTGGACACCGGCCCGGTGCGGGTGGTGCCGGTGCGCCGGGGCCCGCCCGGCGGCGAGGTCCGGCCGGGCCAGCGTCGTGGTCAGCACCGCCGAGGTCAGCGCGGCGGCCGCGATCGACGCCGCCGGGTAGCGCCCGTCCAGGCAGAAGTGCGCCACCGTCCCGCCGAGCAGCGCCGCCGCCAGGGCGGTGCCCAGGGTCAGGGTGCGGGCCGCCCGGAAGTACGCGGGCCGCGCCAGCACTGCGGCCAGGCCCGCGGCCAGGCCGACGAGGGCGAAGGCGATCGACTCGACCAGCAAAACTGCCTCCCCGGGGACGGGCGCGCGGCGCCGGCGGCCGCACTGTCGCCGTACCCCGGCCGACCCGGCCGTACACGCAACGGTGCCCCGCTCCCTGGGGGAGCGGGGCACCGGGTGAGCAGCTCGGACGACGCCTCAGGCGGTGCCGAAGCCGACCTTGCGGGCGGCCTGCTCGCCGATCTCCACGTACGCCAGGCGCTCGGCCGGGACGATGACGCGGCGGCCGTGCTCGTCGGTCAGCGCGAAGAGCTTCTCCGAACCCTCCAGCGCCTTGGCGATCGCGCTCTGGATCTCATCGGCACTCTGCGTGCTCTCGATCACGATCTCGCGCGGCGTGTTCTGCACGCCGATCTTGACCTCCACGGCTTCCGTCCCTCCGGGGTTGCAGCCTCCACGCGCGGACACCCCGACCGCCTGGGACAAGCGTTCGCGACGACCGCGCCGTACGGCTTCACCATAGAGCACGGGATCACCGCGACGGCGAAGATCGGTGGATCACCCCTGCTAGAGGGCCTCCCCGCCCTCTGAGACGGGGTGCATCGGGAAGCCCTTCAGCCCGCGCCAGGCCAGGCTGGCGACCAGCCGCACCGCCTCGTCGCGGGGGATGTCCAGGCCCTGCGACAGCCAGTACCGGGCGGTGATCTGGGCCAGGCCGCAGACCCCGGCGGCGAGCAGCTTGGACTCCGCCTCGGGCAGGTCGGTGTCCTCCTGGATCACCTTGCTGACCAGCGTCGCGCTCGCCTCGGAGGCCCGCTCGACCCGCTCGCGCACGGCCGGCTCGTTGGTCAGGTCCGACTCGAAGACCAGGCGGAACGCGCCGGACTCGCTGGAGACGTAGTTGAAGTACGCCTCCATCGTCGCGGCCACCCGGAGCTTGTTGTCGGTGGTCGTCGACAGTGCGTCGCGGGTCGACTCGACCAGGGCGTCGCAGTGCTTGTCCAGCAGTGCCAGGTACAGCTCCAGCTTCCCGGGGAAGTGCTGGTACAGCACCGGCTTGCTGACCCCGGCGCGGTCGGCGATGTCGTCCATGGCGGCCGCGTGGTAACCCTGCGCGACGAACACCTCCTGGGCGGCACCGAGCAGTTGTTCACGGCGGGCGCTTCGCGGCAGGCGGGCACCGCGCGGGCGCTCCTGCGCCTCCTGGATGGCCGTCACGGCGCTCCTCACTTCGGTTGTTCGGGGCTGGCAAGAGGGCCGATTCTACTTTTCGGTAACCGCTTCCGCGTTCGGCGGGAGTGAGAAAAGGACCTCGGCCTCCTTGTCAGGAGCCCACAATACGGCGCTGACCTCGGCGTCGGCAGGGGTGTGACAGGGGCCGGAACGGCCGTCCCGACCGCCGGAATCCGAACCTCGTGACGCACCGCACCGGCGGTGTCACCGAGCGCGGAGCACGGGCCGGGCATCGCGGACCCGGGGACCCCTCGCGGCGGCGAACAAGGTCACTCCCATCGTCCGTCATGAGCGGGGAGGTCGGCGACCGGCGCCCGGTCGCGCGGACCGCGCGGTAACGGCCCGGTTCGGGGCGAGGTCACGCTCGTTCACTCGTTCAGGTGGCAACCAGGCATGTGACCGATGGATTGCCCGGGCCCGGTCCTACCTTTCTGCTGTCGGACCGAACAGGTGTGGGGGAGGCCGCGGACGCCGGGGAAATCCGGGGGCGGCCGCACCCAGGGGGCCCGGCGGGTCGGGCCCGGCCCGCCGGAACGGGCGTGCGCCCGGGGGAACGGATCGCGGGAGGGGCGCGGCCGGACCGTCGGGCCGGACGGCCGCACCACCGCTCGGTGGTGCCCCGCCCCGGGGGAGCGTCGCGGTGTCGTACCCGGCCGACCGCACTCCTCGCCCCCGGACCGTCCCCGCCGCCGTGCGGGGCCGCCCCGGTGACCATTCAAGCCGCTCAAGCCATCCGCCGATCCCGCCCGCCCGTGATCCGCCCGCCCGTGATCCGCTCTGCCCTGGAGGTCTCCCGTGCGCATCGCCCTGCTCACCGAGGGTGCCCGCCCACATTCCCGGCGCGGCGCCGGAGGCTGGTGCGACCGGCTGGCCGCGGGCCTGCCGGAGCACGAGTTCGGGCTGTACCTGCTGACCGGCCAGGCCGGCCAGGGTGGCCAGGGCGCCGCCGAGCGGCCGTCCCCCGCCTGGCGCGGGGCACGCGAGCTGGCGCTGTGGGGGCGCCGGCCGGGCGGCCGGGTGCCCGGCGCGCTGCGCAGACGCCAGTACGCCCGGGCGTACGAGGACCTGGTCAGAGCCCTGGTGCTGCCGGGGGAGCGGGCCGGCTTCGGGGCCGGGCTGTACCGGCTGGCCGTCCTCGCCCGGGAGGACGGCACGCTGCCCGCCTTCCTCGCCTCCGCGCACGCCCGGCGCACCCTGGAGCGGGTCTGGCGGCTGCCGGGCGCGGAGACCTCGGCCGGGCAGCCGCTGGTCCGCGACGTGCTGGTCGCGGCGGACCTGCTGGAGCAGTGCCTGCGGCCGCTGTCCGCGCCCTGGTACGGCACCGGGCCCGACGGCCTCGGCGGCGCCGACCTGTGCCACGTGGTCGGCGGCGGCCCCGCGGCGCTGCCCGCACTCGTCGCCCGGTACCTGCACGGGGTGCCGTTCGTGGTCACCGAGCACGGCCTGCACCTGCGCGAGCAGTACCTGGGCTACCGCGAGGCGTCGTACCGGTGGCCGGTCCGGGCGCTGCTGCTGGCGTACTTCCGGGCGCTCACCGAGGAGACCTACCGGCAGGCGGCCGTCCTGACCCCCGGCAGCGCCCACGACCAGCAGTGGCAGCGCCGCTGCGGGGCCGACCCGGCGCGCACCCGGGTGGTGTACGAGGGGACGCCCGCGGTGGTCCGCCCGGCGGCCGGGCCCGAGCCCGCCGCGCCGACCCTGGTGTGGGCGGGCGCGCTGGAGCCGGGGCGGGACACCGAACTGATGCTGCACGCCTTCGCGCAGGTGCACGCCGACCTGCCGCGGGCCCGGCTGGTGATCCACGGCGAGGAGGCCGCGCCCGGCTACCGGGCGCACTGCGCGGCGCTGGCCGAGCGGCTCGGACTGGCCGCGGCGGTGGACTTCGCCGGGCGGCCCGGCTCGCTCGCCGAGGTCTGGGAGGGCGGCACGCTGGCCGTCTTCTCCGCGCTGTCCCAGCGCAGCCCCCGGCTGCTCGCGGACGCGATGCTCAGCGGCCGGGCGGTGGTGTCCACCGACGTCGGGGTGGCCCGCGAGGTGGTCGGGCCGACCGGGCTGCTGGTGCCCGCCCGGGACCCGCGCGCGCTGGCCGGCGCCTGCCTGGCGCTGCTGCGCGACGAGGAGCGGCGCGCCCGGCTCGGGCTGGCCGGGCGGCTGCGGGCGCAGGAACGCTTCGCCGTGGAGCCGGTGATCGGCGCCTTCCGGGAGATCTACCTGGAGCTGGTCTCGCAGTACCCGGCCTTCCCCGGCGGTGGGGCCGGCGGCGCGGCGGGGGAGCCGCCGCGCCCGTTCGCCCGGCCCGCCGAGTACTGGCTCGCCGACGGCCGCCGCGCGCCGGACGGCCTGGACGGCCAGGGCGCCCCGGACGCGGCGGACGGCCCCCCCGGCCCCCCCCCCGCGGGGGCGGCCGGGGGCGGCGGGGCGGGGGTCAGGTGCGGGGGCCCCCGCGCGCGAGGACGCCCCCCGCCCCCCCCCGAGGGCCACGCGAGGGCTCG
>NZ_JBHWIO010000126.1:15176-20083 GCF_042732075.1 Kitasatospora sp. NPDC059812 | reverse complement strand
GGCCTCCCCCCGAGGAGGTCCGCGCGGCCCGTCGGCGTCGCGCCCCGGTGCCGCCGCCCGACGGCGGCGGCCCGGGGGGGGGTCAGTCCGGCCGCCCCGCGCGCGGCGGCCCGCTCTCGGCCCAGCGCTTCAGCAGGGCGGCCGCCGCGCCCGAGTCGACCGCCTCGGCGGCCCGGGGCAGTGCGGCCGCCAGCCGCTCGACGACCGGCTGTTCGGAGGGCGTCAGCGCCGCCAGGCCAGCCGCCGCGGACAGCAGGACGGCGTCGCGGACGGGGCCCTGCTCGCCGTCCAGGACGGCGTGGACCACGCCCGCGTTGTGGGCGGCGTCGCCGCCGCGCAGCGCGTCCGGGGCCGCCGTGGCGATCCCGAGCTCGCGCGGGTCGAGCCGCTCCTGCACGAACCGGCCGGTGGTCGCCGTCCAGACCGTCGAGGTGGTGGAGACGGACAGTTCGTCGAGGCCGTCGTCGCCCCGGAAGACCAGCGCGTCCACGCCCTGGCGGGCGAACACGGCGGCGATCAGCGGGCCCAGCCGGGGATCGGCGACGCCGACCGCCATGGCCGTGGGCGAGGCCGGGTTGGTCAGCGGGCCCAGCGCGTTGAACGCCGTCGGCACGCCCAACTCCTTGCGGGCGACGGCCGCGTGGCGGAACGCCGGGTGGAAGGCGGGGGCGAAGCAGAAGCCGATCCCGACCTCGCGCACCGAGCGGGCCACCTCCTCGGCCGAGAGCTCCAGCGCGATGCCGAGCCGCTCCAGCACGTCCGCCGAGCCGGAGGCGGAGGAGGCCGAGCGGTTGCCGTGCTTGACCACCCGGGCCCCGGCGGCGGCCGCCACGATCGCGGCCATGGTGGACACGTTCACGGTCTTCGCGCCGTCCCCGCCGGTGCCGACGATGTCCAGCGTCGGCCCCGGCACGTCGACCCGCACCGTGTGCTCGCGCGCGGCCCGGACCAGCCCGTCGACCTCCTCGGCGGTCTCGCCCTTGGCCCGCAGCGCCACCAGGAACCCGGCCAGCTGCGCCGGCGCCGCCTCGCCGCGCATCACCCGGTCCATCGCCCAGGCGGTGTCGGCGGTGCTCAGGTCCGTCCCGCCGATCAGCGCCGCGAGCAGCTGCGGCCAGCTGCGCGATTCACCATTCCCTGTCACTGGTCACCCATTCCGCTCGTCGATTCCGATGTGCGTGCGGTCAGCGCCCGGCGCCGACCGCGAGGAAGTTCTCCAGCAGCTGCATGCCGCCGGTGGTGGTGATGCTCTCGGGGTGGAACTGCACCGACTCGATGGGCAGGCTGCGGTGCCGCATGCCCATGACGTAGCCGTCGTCGTCGGCGGTCGCGGTGAGTTCCAGGTCCTCGGGCAGCGGCTGGGTGACGATCAGGGAGTGGTACCTGGTCGCGGTGAGGCTGTTGCCGAGGCCGGCGAACAGGCCGCGCCCGTCGTGCGTCACGGTGCTGGTGCGCCCGTGCATCAGCCGGTCGGCGACCTGGACCCGCCCGCCGAACGCCAGGCCGATCGCCTGGTGGCCCAGGCACACGCCGAGCAGCGGGACCTTCCCGGCGAAGTGGTGGACGAGTTCGACGTGGCCGGAGGCCGCCGGGTGCCCGGGGCCGGGGCCGAGCACGACCGCGTCGGGCGCGGTCGCGGCCAGCTGCTCGGGGGTGCGGGTGTGCGAGCGGACCACCTCGGTGTCCGCGCCGAGCGCCCGCAGGTACTGGTCGATGATGTGGACGAAGCTGTCCCGCGCGTCCACCAGCAGAACCTTCACGCCGTCAACTCCTCACCCGTCAGGGCCCAGTAGGCGGCGCCCAGCTTCGCCAACGTCTCGTTCCACTCGCCCTCGGGGGTCGAGTCGGCGACGATCCCCGCGGAACTCTGCACGGAGTACACCGCGCCGTCGTGCGCGATCGTGCGGATGCACAGCGCCAGTTCGCTCCAGCCGCCGACGTCGATCAGGCCGACGGCGCCGGCGTAGGCCCCGCGCGGCTCCCGCTCGATCTCGTGGATGATCTCCATGGCGCGCAGCTTGGGCGCGCCGGTCATGGTGCCGGCCGGGAAGGTCGCGCACAGCGACCGCCACACGTCGGCGTCCTCCTCCAGCTCGGCGCTGACCGTGGACACCAGGTGGAAGACGTGCGAGAAGGTCTCCACCACCATCAGGTCGTCGGCCGTCAGGGTGTGCGGCTTGCAGACCCGGCTGATGTCGTTGCGGGAGAGGTCGACGAGCATGACGTGCTCGGCCTGCTCCTTGGTGCTCGCCAGCAGGGCCTTGATCCGCCGCTCGTTCTCCTCCTCGTCCTGGTCGCGACGGGTGGTGCCGGCGATCGGGCGCATCACGATCCGGCCGTCCTCGATCCGGAACAGCAGCTCGGGGCTGGCGCCGATCAGCGTGCCCTCGCCGTTCGGGAGCAGGTACATGTGCGGGGAGGGGTTGCGCGAGCGCAGCCGCCGGTAGACCTCGACCGGCGTCAGCGCGGTGCGGACGTCGATCCGGTGGCCGACCTGGATCTGGTAGATGTCGCCGACCCCGATGTGCTCCAGGCAGCGCCGGACCCAGCCGTGGAAGGTGTCGCGGTCCACGCTGTCGTGCACGGACTGCGGGCGGGCGGCCGGCGGGCACGCGGCCTGCGGTTCCTGCCCGGCCGCCTCCCGGGCCGCGCCCGCGAGGTCGTGCCGGCCGTGCTCGCCGAAGGCCGGGCTGTCGGCGGTCCGCAGGACCGGCGCGCCGTCGGTGCCGTAGTGCACGCTGTCGCGGAACAGCGTCAGCACGGCGTCCGGGCGGGCCGGCGGCAGCGCCCGGGCCGGCAGGTCCTCCATGTGCCAGGCCGCGTCGTAGCCGAACCGGGCCAGGAAGCCGAAGTGGAAGCGGTCGCCGGGCAGGCCAGGCTCCAGGCCGAACAGGCCCTGCGCGCGCCGCAGGAACTCCCAGACGCGGGCCGGGTCGGGGGCCTCCAGCCGCCCGGGGGCGTCGGCGGCGGGGGTGAGGCCCGCCGCCTCGGCGGTCGCCCGCAGCACCGGGGCGAGCTCCGCGATCCCGTCGATCTCCAGGTACGAGCCGTACAGCCGGATCTCGGCGAGCGGGCCGCAGCCGAGCACCGCGGGCCCGCCCTGCCGGCCGGACTCGGTCAGGCTCTCCAGCAGGTACACCTGCTCCGCGCCGAGCCGGTCGCCCAGCCGCGTGTACAGCTCCAGCGGGTCGTGCGGCGGCAGCGGCGCGGTGCCGAGCCGGACGGCGAACGGAGGGTGCGATGGCGCGTCTGGCATCGGAATCCTCATCGTGAATGGCCGGCTGGGTACGGCCGGTGAACGAATGGCCCCCAGTCAATCCGTTCGTCCCGGAAGGCGGTCAGACCAGTTCTCCGGTGTGGGAGCAGGCCAATTCGCGGACGCTTGACCTTCTTTCCGCAGCCGGGCTGCAATGAGCGGGCCAGCGATTTCCGTTCCCATCCGAGGGCCGTGATGAATCGAATTCCGCAGACCGGAGCACCTGCCGCCTGGCGTTCCCTGCCGGCGGCCCAGCAACCGCAGTGGCCGGACCAGGCGGCGCTGCGCGAGGTGGTCGCCGACCTGTCGGCCGCCCCACCCCTGGTCCTCGCCGAGGAGTGCGACCGGCTGACCGACCGGATGGCCGCCGTCGCCGCCGGCGAGGCCTTCGTCCTCCAGGGCGGCGACTGCGCCGAGACCTTCGGCGGCCTCACCGCGGACGCGGTCACCGCCAAGCTGCGCACCCTGCTGCAGATGGCGGTGGTGCTGACCTACGCGAGCGGCGTCCCGGTCGTGAAGATCGGCCGGCTGGCCGGGCAGTACGCCAAGCCCCGTTCCCAGCCGGACGAGACCCGCGACGGCCTCAGCCTGCCCTCCTACCGGGGCGACGCGGTCAACGGCCCGGAGTTCACCGAGGCGGCCCGCCGCCCGGACCCGGCGCGGCTGCGGCGGATGTACGAGGCGTCGGCGGTCACCCTCAACCTGGTCCGCGGCTTCGCGGCCGGCGGCAGCGCCTCCCTCTACCAGGCCCACCAGTGGAACCGCGGCTTCCTGGAGGACTCCGCCGAGGCCCGCCGCTACGAGGAACTGGCCGACGGCGTGGACCGCGCCCTGCGCTTCCTGCAAGCCTGCGGCTGCGACCCGGCCGGGCTGCTGGAGGCCGAGTTCTTCGCCAGCCACGAGGGACTGCTGCTGGACTACGAGCAGCCCCTCACCCGCACAGACCCGCGCACCGGGGCGCACTACGCCACCAGCGGGCACCTGCTCTGGGTCGGCGAGCGGACCAGGGGCCTGGACGACGCGCACATCGCCTACTTCGCCGGGATCCACAACCCGATCGCCGTCAAGCTCGGCCCCACGACCACCGCGGACGAGGTCCTCGGCTACGTCGACCGCCTCGACCCCGACCGCCGGCCCGGCCGGCTGACCTTCGTGGTGCGGATGGGCGCGGGCCGGGTGCGCGAACTGCTGCCGCCGCTGGTGGAGAAGGTCACGGCGGAGGGCGCCCGGGTCGCCTGGATCTGCGACCCGATGCACGGCAACACCGTCCAGACCGACGACGGCCGCAAGACCCGCCGCTTCGACGACATCCTGGGCGAGGTCGCCGGCTTCTTCGAGGTGCACCGGGAGCTGGGCACGCACGCCGGCGGCATCCACGTCGAGCTCACCGGCGACGACGTCACGGAGTGCCTCGGCGGCGGCGACCAGGTCCGCGCCGAGGACCTGCACCAGCGCTACGAGACGGCCTGCGACCCGCGGCTGAACCACCGCCAGTCCCTCGATCTCGCCTTCCGGGTCGCGGAGCTGATGAAGGCCTGAAACCGCCCCGGGCGACGGGTGGGGGGGCGGGGGGGGCCGGCCGCCCGCGACCCCCGGCATGCGCGGGCGGTGTTTTGTGTGTAGGGCGCCGCCCGGGGGCCCGCGGCACCAC
>NZ_JBHWIO010000126.1:6521-15166 GCF_042732075.1 Kitasatospora sp. NPDC059812 | reverse complement strand
AGCCGCCCTCGGGGTCGGTGTGCTCTCACCCGCCCCACCCCCCCCGGGGGGGGGGGTGGGGCGGTGGGGGCCCCCCCCCCCCCCCCACCCGGCATTTCCGTGCCGATTTTTCGTGGGTCACCCGAGGGCGCGGGCGCCGATCGCAACCCGTCAGGCGGCGTCTTTTGGGGAGAACTGAATAGCGTTGACCCATTGACCGGGCCGTCCTTAGAGTGCCTTGCGATCCTGCGCCTATTCCTCTGGGGGGAGTGGAAACGGTGGGGCACAGACCTGGTTCCGGCATACGCCACGACGGCAGTTCCTCACCCGTGCCCCGGGTCGAGTACCGCATTCTCGGCCCGCTCGAAGCGCTCGTCGACGCCAGGCCGCTGAACCTCGGCGGGATCCGGCAGCAGACGGTGCTCGCCGCGCTGCTCCTCGACGTCAACCGGGTGGTCAGCGTGGACCGCCTGGTCCGCGCCCTCTACGAGGAGGCCCCGCCGGCCACCGCCCGCGCGCAGTTGCAGATCAGCGTCTCCGCCCTGCGCCGGCTGTTCGCCGCGCACGGCCTCTCCGACGTCATCACCACCCACCCGCAGGGCTACATGGTGAAGGCGGCGGACGACCAGCTCGACCTGCTCCAGGCCCGCGACCGGGTCGGGAAGGCGCGGGCGCTGCGCGACCAGAAGGCGGAGGCCCACGACCGCACGGTGGAGGACCGCGACCGCAGGGCGGAGGCCCAGGACCGCAAGGCGGAGGCCGCCGCCCTCTTCCGGCAGGCGCTCGGACTGTGGCGCGGCGACCCCCTCGGCGGCCTGCCCAGCGAGTCGATCCGCTCCGCCGCCGGCCAGCTCACCGAGCAGTGGGTCGGCGCCACCGAGGAGTGCATCCAGCTCGAACTCGCGCTCGGCCGGCACGGCGCGGCCGTCGGCGAACTCCTCGGCCTGGTCGACGAGTTCCCGTTACGGGAGCGGCTGCGCGGCCAGCTGATGCTGGCGCTCTACCGCTCCGGGCGCCAGACCGAGGCGCTCCAGGTCTACCGCGACACCCGCCAGTGGATGATCGACGAACTCGGCGTCGAACCCGACCCCCGGCTGCAGCGGCTCGAACTCTCCATCCTCGCCGGCGACCCCCGGCTCGACCTGCCCGACAGCCGTCCGGCCGCCGCCCACGGCGCCCCGGCCGCCGAGCCCGCCGCCGCGCCGCCCGTGGCCCCCGCCGCCCCCGCCGCCGTCCCGGAGATGCTCCCCGCCGACCTCGCCGACTTCACCGGCCGCGAGCACCTGCTCGCCGGCCTGCGCGAACGGCTGCTGCTCTCCTCCCACGACCAGTCCCGGCTGGCCGTCCCGATCGTCTCCGTCGTCGGCAAGGCCGGGGTCGGCAAGACCGCCGTGGCCGTCCACGCGGCCCACCAGATCGCCGCCGAGTTCCCCGGCGGGCAGCTCTTCGCCGACCTGCACGCCGGGGCCCCCGACACCGTCGGCCCGGCCCAGGTGCTGGAGCGCTTCCTGCGCGCCCTCGGCGTCCACGGCACCGCCATCCCCGACGGGCTGGAGGAGCGGGCCGAGATGTACCGGGCCCTGCTCGCCGAGCGCCGGGTGCTGATCGTCCTCGACAACGTCGCCACCGAGAGCCAGATCACCCCGCTGCTGCCGGGCAAGCCCACCTCGGCCGTGATCGTCACCAGCCGGCGGCACATCGGCAGCCTCGCCGGAGCCGTCCGGGTGGACGTCGGCACCTTCGACCCCGAGCAGTCCGCGGAACTGCTCGGCCGGATCGCCGGCCCCGCGCGGGTGGCGGCCGAACCGGAGGCGGCGAAGGCGCTCGCCGAACTCTGCGACCACCTGCCGCTGGCGCTGCGCATCGCCGGCGCCCGGCTCGCCGCCCGGCCGCACTGGGAGATCACCGAACTGGTGGAGCGGCTGGAGGACGGGACCCGCCGGCTCGACGAGCTCAAGTACGCCGACGTCGGCATCAGGGCCGGCCTCTCGCTCACCTACGAGAGCGTCAGCGAGGACGCCCGCCGGCTGCTGCGGCGGATCGCCCTGATCGACGAGGGGCCGTTCTCCACCTGGGTCGGCATGGCGCTGCTCGACCTCCCCGAGTACCAGGTCCAGGACCTGATCGACGAACTCTCCGACGCCCAACTGCTGGACGCCGTCGGCACCGCGCCCGGCCGCCACACCCAGTACCGGCTGCACAACCTGATCCGGGTCTTCGCGCGCGAACGCCTCGTCGACGAGGAGAGCGTCGAGGAGCGGGAGGCCGCACTGGCCCGGGTGATCGGCTGCTTCCTCTACCTGCTGATCGAGGCGAGGCAGCGCGAGTACGGCCGCGACGTGCTGATCCGCGGCCGCGGCACCGCCCTGCACCCGCTGCCCGCCCGGACGGTGGACCGGCTGCTGGCCGAGCCGCTGCGGTGGTTCGCCCGGGAGCGGCCCATGCTCGTGCCCCGGGTCAGGCAGGCGGCCATGATGGGCCTCACCGCGCACTGCTGGGAACTCGCCGTCACCGCCGTGACGTTCCTGGAGACCCACGGCCGGCTCGACGACTGGCGCGACACCCACGAACTCGCCCTCGCGGCCGCCCGCAAGGGCGGCGACCGGCTCGGCCAGGCCGCCGCACTGCACTCCCTCGGCTCGCTCGCGCTGACCAGGCAGAACTTCGCCGCCGCCGAGGAGCGCTTCCGCCAGGCCGCCGGGATCTTCACCGACCTCGGCGACGACCTCGGCTCCGCCCTGACCGCCCGCGGCCTCGGCTACCTCGCCCGGGTGGACGGCCGGATCGACGAGGCGACCGCCCACTACCAGGCCGCCCTCACCGTCCTGCGGGCGAGCGGCGGCTCCGTCGCCGTCGCCTACGTGCTGCACAACCTGGCCCAGCTCAAGCTGGGCGCGGGCGACGAGGAGGGCGCCGGGGAGCTCCTCGACGAGGCGCTGCGGCTCAGCCGGGAGGGCCGCGGCCGACGGGTCGAGGCCCAGGTGCTGCACCGGATGGGCCAGAGCCACCTGGAACGCGGCGGCTACGACCGGGCCCTGGAGGCCTTCTCCCGCGCCCTCGACGTCGTCCGGCTGATCGGCGACCACACCGGCGAGATCTACGCCCTGCACGGCATCGGCGCGGCCCGCCACCGGCTCGGCGAGAGCGGCGAGGCCGCCCACGCCCTGCACCGCGCCCTGCTCCTCGCGGAGGGCTCCAACGAGCGGCTGATCATGGGCCGGATCCTCGTCACCCTCGGCGAGTTGGCGCTCGGCACCGGGGAGGCCGACCTGGCGGTCCAGCACCTGCGGCGGGCCCGGCTGGTGTTCCGCCTGATGCGGACCCCCGCCGAGGAGGCGCGCACCCTCGACCTGCTGCGCTCCGCCCGGCTGGCCGCCGGTGACCCGGAGCCCCCCGCGGGCCCGGGTCCACCGTCCTAGTCGGCGATGAAGGCCACCGCGTAGTGGTTCAGCGAGAGGGTGAGGCTCACCCGGTGCCCCGACTCGCCGTCGGAGACCCGGAAGGTGGCCGCCACCTCGGGGTGCACGGTGAACAGGCCGAGCCCGCTGAAGTACCGGTCGACGTCGAATACCAGCCGGTAGAGGCCGCGTCCGCCGTCCGTCCCGCCCCACTCCTCGATCCGGCCGCTCGCGTCCGTTCTCCGCTCGACCACCGGCACCCACTCGTTGTCGACCAGCGACTCCAGTCTCGCGTCGAGGCCGGCGGCGGTGCGCCCGTGGACGCTGTCCAGCGCTTCGACGATGACCCTCGCCATCAGCCCACCCGCCCCGGGCGCGGTAACCGGGCCGGCGGACGTTCCTCGGACGGGATATCTCGCATGAAAACCACTCCTTGCCTCAGTACACGATGCATCGGGAAAAGGGCGCGTCAAGCCTATTGTCAGGGGTCCCGCTATCGGTCCGCCATCGAATGATTATTTGTTCGAAAAGTCTTGACGGACAGTGATTCCGGACCAGTAAAGTCACCGCTGCCAGCCACAATCCTCCGCCGCCGCACACCGCGACCTCCCGTCCGGTCGCCCGTCCGGCGGCGTTCCCGAAAGAGGCGGAAAATCCATGTCTCCGAAATCCGTCCCCACCGCACGGCGGCTCCGGGTATTCGACTCGACACTGCGCGACGGCGAACAGGCCCCGGGCAACGCGATGAACCCCGACCAGAAACTGGAGCTGGCCCTCGCCATCGAGGCCACCGGCGTCGACACCATCGAGGCCGGCTTCCCCAGCTCCTCACCGCGTGACTTCGAGGCGACCAGACTGATTGCGGGCGCGCTCACCACCGCCAAGGTGGCGACCCTCAACCGGGCCGTCCGCGCGGACATCGAGCTGGCCGCCCAGGCCGGCGGCGTCGAGCGCCACCAGGTCCAGATCATGGCCACCGGCAGCGACGTCCACCTGGAGCACAAGCGCGGCCTCACCCGGGCCGAGGGCCTGCACGAGATCATCGACAGCATCCGGTTCGCCCGCGAGCTGGGCTTCACCGACATCACGCTCGGCATCGAGGACGCCAGCCGGGGCAGCGACGACCTGCTGCGCCCGATGATCGAGGCCGGCATCGAGGAGGGCGCCAACACGGTGGCGCTCGCCGACACCACCGGCTGCCTGATCCCGTCCGAGTTCGGCGCCCAGGTGGCGCGGGTCCGCTCCTGGATCCCGGACCACATCATCCTGTCCACCCACTGCCACCAGGACCTCGGGCTCTCCCTCGCCAACGCCCTGGCCGGCGTCGAGGCCGGCGCGGACGAGGTGCAGGCCACCATCGCCGGCATCGGCGAGCGCGCGGGCAACACCCCGCTGGAGGAGCTGGCCGCGGTGCTGCTCTACAAGGGCGAGCAGCTCGGCCTGACCAGCCGGCTGCGCACCGAGAAGTTCTACGAGGCCTACCAGCTGCTGGCCCGGATCATCGGAATGTCGACGCCGCGCAACAAGGCGATATTCGGGGAGAACGCCTTCGCCACCCAGGCCGGAATCCACCAGGCCGGAATGCTGCGCAATCCGGTGACCTACGAATACGTCGAGCCGCACAGCTTCGGCCGCGAGCGCGGAATTCTCATCGGCCGGCACTCCGGGCGCAATGTGGTCCGCAACCTGTTCGACCAGATGGGAATCGGCGCCGAGCACGACCTGCTCGACGAGATCTACGAGACCTACATCGCGGGCCGCGCCGACGGCACCTGCATCGAACTGGGCGAGCTGCGCGAGATCATCGCCGAACGCCTGGAGCGCACCAGCGAGATGGCGGTGGCCAGCTGATGGGCGGCACCGAGCGCAACCTGATCGAGAAGGTCTGGCAGAGCCACGTCGTCGACCAGGCACCGGGCGAGCCCGACCTGCTCTACATCGACCTGCACCTGCTCCACGAGGCGAGTTCCCCGCAGGCCTTCGACGGCCTCCAGCTGGCCGGCCGCCGGGTCCGCCGGCCCGACCTCGCGCTCGCCCTCGAAGACCACAACGTGCCCACCAACACGCTGCTGGTCAAGGACGCGATGGGCAGCGCCCAGCTGGAGCGCCTGCGCGAGAACTGCGAGGAGCAGGGGATCGAGCTGTTCTCGCTCGGCGACGACCGGCAGGGCATCGTGCACGTGGTGGCGCCCGAACTGGGCTTCGTACGCCCCGGCATGACCGTGGTGTGCGGCGACAGCCACACCTCCACGCACGGCGCCTTCGGGGCGCTCGCCTTCGGCGTCGGCACCAGCGACGTCGAGCACGTGCTCGCCACCCAGACGCTGGCGCTCCAGCGCCCCCGGACGATGTCCGTCGAGTTCGTCGGCGAGCCGCCGGCCGACGTCACGCCGAAGGACCTGATCCTCGCGCTGATCGCGCACATCGGCGCCAACGGCGCCAACGGCTACGCGATCGAGTACCGCGGCAAGGCCGTCGAGAACCTCTCCATGGAGGGGCGGATGACGGTCTGCAACATGAGCATCGAGGCGGGCGCCCGCGCCGGCCTGATCGCCCCCGACGACACCACGCTCGCCTACCTGCGCGAGCGCTGGGACCCGGCCGCCGAGGCAGACTGGGACGAGGCCGTCAGCTACTGGCAGTCCCTGCGCACCGACGAGGGCGCCGCCTTCGACCGCGTCGTCGAACTGGACGTCACCGGGCTCAAGCCCTTCGTCACCTGGGGCACCAACCCCGGCCAGGCCGTCCCGCTGGACGCCGCGGTGCCGGCGCCCGAGACCTTCGCGACCCCCGCCGAGCAGCAGGCCGCGCGCCGCGCCCTGGAGTACATGGGCCTCGAACCGGACGTCGCCCTGCGGGACGTCGAGATCAACACGGTCTTCCTCGGCTCCTGCACCAACGGCCGGATCGAGGACCTGCGGGCCGCCGCCGACGTGCTGCGCGGCCGCAAGGTCTCCGACCGGATCACCATGCTCGTCGTCCCCGGCTCGATGGCCGTCCGGGCCCAGGCCGAGGAGGAGGGCCTGGACCAGGTCTTCCTCGACGCGGGCGCGCAGTGGCGGCTCTCCGGCTGCTCGATGTGCATGGGCATCAACGCCGACCGCCTCCAGGGCATCCAGCGGGTCGCGTCCACCTCCAACCGCAACTACGAGGGCCGGCAGGGCACCCACGCCCGCACCCACCTGGTCTCGCCCGTCGTCGCCGCCGCCACCGCCGTGGTCGGCCGCCTGGCCGCGCCGACCGAGCTGTGACCGCGACCGCCGGGCACACCCGCCCGACCCGTTCCACCCGACCGGCCTGTTCGACCCGTTCCACCGACCGCAGCCAGACCGACCAGCAGGGGGCAGAGGCATGAGGCAGCCGCTCACGGCGCACACCGGACAGGCCGTGGCCCTGTCCCGGGACGACGTCGACACCGACCAGATCATCCCGGCCGAGTTCTGCAAGCGGCTGACCAAGACCGGCTACGCCGACACCCTGTTCGGGCACTGGCGCAAGGAGCCCGGGTTCGTCCTGAACCAGCCGGAGCATCAGGACGCGAGCGTCCTGGTGGCGGGCCACAACTTCGGCACCGGCAGCTCCCGCGAGCACGCCGTGTGGGCCCTGCGCGACTGGGGCTTCCGGGCCGTCATCGCCACCAGCTTCGGCGACATCTTCCTGCGCAACGCGCTGAAGAACGGCCTGCTGGCCGTCGCCCTGCCGGTGCCCGTCGTCGCCGACCTCGCCGAACGCGCCCAGGCCGACCCGAAGTTCGAGATCACCGTCGACCTGGAGCAGCTGACCGTCGGCACCGACCTCGGGACCTGGGAGTTCGAGGCCGACCAGCGTGCCCGCTGGCTGCTGCTCAACGGCCTCGACGACATCGACGTCACCCTGCGCAAGGCCGACGCGATCGCCGCCTTCGAGCAGGGCCGCCCGGCCTGGATGACCAGCATCACCCGCGGCGCCTTCTCCTCCCCGGACACCGCGAAGCAGCGCCGGGCCTCCTGACGACCGCGCCCCCCGGCGCAGCGCCAAGGGCCGCGCGGCGGTGACCCTGCCCGACGCCCCCGGCCCGGCCGACCCGACCCACAACCGGCCGGCCCCACCCCAGAAACGGTGAGAGACCCATGACCAAGACAGTGACCGTCATCCCCGGTGACGGCATCGGCCCCGAGGTGACCAAGGAGGCCCTGGAGACCATCGAGTCGCTGGGCCTGGACCTCGCGGTCGACGTGCTCGACCACGTCAACGCCGACACCTACCTGCGGACCGGGGTCTCCCTGTCCGACGAGGACTTCGAGCGGATCAAGGCGAGCGACTCGGTGCTCTTCGGCGCCATCGGCGACCCCCGGGTGAAGACCTCGGACTACGGCCGCGGCGTCCTGCTGCGCCTGCGCTTCGACCTCGACCTGTACGTCAACCACCGCCCGGCCACCCTGCTCCAGGAGCGGCTGAGCCCGCTGCGCGACGCCCGGACCCGCGCCATCGACGCCGTGATCGTCCGGGAGAACACCGAGGGCCTCTACACCGACATCGGCGGAGTGCTGCGCGGGAACACCGTGCACGAGATGGCCGTCGACGCGGACGTCAGCACCTACATGGGCGTCTCGCGGGTGATGGAGTACGCGTACTCGATCGCCGAGCGCGGCGTCTGCATGGTCGACAAGTCCAACGCCGTCCGGCACGGCGGCCAGGTGTGGCAGCGGGTGTTCCGCGAGGCCGCCGCGAAGCACCCCGCCATCGACTCCACCCACCTCTACGTCGACGCCGCCGCGATGAAGCTGATCTCCGACCCGTCGCAGTTCGACGTGATCGTCACCAACAACTCGTACGGCGACATCCTCAGCGACCTGGCGGCCATGCTGGCCGGCGGCCTGGGCAACGCGGCCTCGGCCAACATCAACCCGGACACCGGGTTCGGCCTCTACGAGCCGGTGCACGGCAGCGCGCCCGACATCGCCGGCCAGGGCATCGGCAACCCCTTCGGCGCCATCCTCAGCTCCGCGCTGATGCTGGAGCGCCTGGGCTGGGCCGCCGAGGCGAAGGCGATCCAGCTGGCCGTCGGCACGGCCGTGGCCGAGGGCGCCTGCACGCCGGACCTCGGCGGCACCCTCACCACCGAGCAGGTCGGCGCCGCGGTCAGGGCGGCCCTCGCCGCGGCCTGACGGCATGAGCCCCCGCCCCCCCCCCCCCCCCCCCCCCGGGGCGCCCCCCCCCCCGCGGCGCCCCGGGGCGCGGCCCCCCCACCCGCCCGCGCGCCCGGCTCCCCTCCGCGGCGCCCGGGCG
>NZ_JBHWIO010000126.1:0-6511 GCF_042732075.1 Kitasatospora sp. NPDC059812 | reverse complement strand
CCCCCACCCCCCCAACCGCCGCCGTGGTCGCCCCACCGACCACGGCGGCCGGGTCCGTCCTCCCCGACACCGCCCGACGGGCGGGCGTCCGAAGGCGGACCCAGGCCGCTCAGCCCCAGGGATTGTGCTCGTGCGATCCGCTGACCGCGGTACGGAACGTGGTGTGCTCGATCATCTCGTACGGACTCCAACTCCTGGACGGCGCGGCCGGTCGGCAGCGGCTGAAAGGATGGCTGAAGCCTGGCAGCCCCGGCCATCGGCCCGCTATCGACGCCCGGTGTCGACGTCCGGTGTCGACGCCCACTGGGTACGCCCGCTGGCGACGCCCGCGCCCGGCCGGACGGCACCGGCTTCGGCGCCGCCGGGGCGCCGGGGCGGTGGGGCCGGCTCGGTAGGATCCCTGGCATGGGTGCGCAGGAAGAGGCGTGGGACACGGACGCGGCGGAGCGGGCGGTCGCGGTGCTGAAGGCGGTCGCCGACCCGTCCCGGTACCGGCTGCTCTGGGCGCTGACCCGGCGGGAGCTGCCGGTCAGCGAACTGGCGGAGCTGCTGGGCGCGCACGTGGCGGCGACCTCGCAGCACCTGGCCAGGCTGCGGGCGGCCGGGTTGGTCGTCTCGCGCCGGGAGGGCACCCGGATCTTCTACCGCGCCGCCGAGGTGCGCGGCCTGCTGACGGAGGCGGCGCTGATCGCCAACGACCTGCCCGGGCGCGGTGACGGCGGCGACGGCGGCGGTACCGGCCCGGCCGCCGCGACGGCCGAGCAGCCGTTCGCCCGCGCCGTCCGCTCCGCCCGCCGCCGCCCGGCCACCGGCCAGGCCTGACTCCGGCGCTTCAGGCCGTCTCCTCGTCGAGCCGGTACTCCCGCAGGGCGGCGTCGTAGCCGAACAGCCCGGCGTAGCGGCCCCAGTCGGTGGCGGTCTCCAACTGCCGGTCGACCTGTTCGCTGGTGTAGTGGTGGGCGAGCAGGTCGCGGAAGAAGCCGGCGTGCACGGCGGCGCCGGGGCGGCCGCGCAGGCCGTTGGTGATCAGCCGGACCAGCGGGACGTCCACCGCGGCACCGGCGAAGATGGTCCGGGACTCCTGGACGTCGGCTCCGGCGAAGGCGGTGCCGGCCTCGGTGAGCAGCAGGTCGTCGCCGTGGATCTCGGCGAAGCCGAGCAGGTCGAGGGCGTCGAGCTGGGGGAGCATGTCGTCGATGTCGAGGCCGAGTTCGTCCGCGAGGTCGGCGAGGTCGCAGCAGCCGCCGCGGTGGGCGATCATCGCGGCGAGGCCGGCGAGGCCGTCCACGCTGGCGGTGGGCAGCGGGGTGTTGGCGACGGTGCGCCGGTCGGGCCGGGCGCCGTCGGCGCGGCCGGGCAGCCGGGTCTCCTTGGGGCGTCCGGTCATGATCCGGTAGACCCGGTCGACGAGTTCGTCGAAGGCGGCGGCGTCGCGGTCGCGGGGCCGGTCGAGGTCGACCTCGACGGTCTCCCGGATGGTGCCGTACGGGCGGGAGCCGAGGACGACGATGCGGTCGGCCATCAGGACCGCCTCCTCGATGTTGTGGGTGACCAGGACGACGGCGCGGGTGGGGAACTGGCCGGACTCCCACAGTTCCAGCAGCTCGCCGCGCAGGTTCTCGGCGGTGAGGACGTCCAGCGCGGAGAAGGGCTCGTCCATCATCAGCACGTCCGGTTCGACGACCAGGGCGCGGGCGAAGCCGACGCGCTGGCGCATGCCGCCGGAGAGCTCCTTGGGGTAGGCGGACTCGAAGCCGGCCAGGCCGATCAGGTCGATGGCCTGGACGGCGGCCTCGGCGCGCTCCCGGGGTGGCACGCCGCGGGCCTCCAGGCCGAGTTCGACGTTCTGCCGGACGGTCAGCCAGGGCAGCAGCGCGAAGGTCTGGAACACCAGGGCGGTGCCCGGGTTGGCGCCGGTGAGCGGGGTGCCGCGGTAGGCGACGGTGCCGGAGCTGGGCGGGATCAGCCCGGACAGGCAGCGCAGCAGGGTGGACTTGCCGGAGCCGGAGCGGCCGAGCAGGGCGACGATCTCGCCGGCCCGGACGGTGAGGTCGATGCCGGACAGCACGGGCAGCGCGCCGTCGGCGCCGGCGTAGGCCTTGGTGAGGCCGACGGTCTCCAGCAGGACCTCGCCGTCGGCGGGGGAGAACACAGCAGCAGCAGCATCAGCGGCGGCGGGCGGTGCGGGGCGGGCGGCGCGCGGGAACGGGAAGCGCATACGGGGACCTCCGGGGCGGGGAGCGGGCGCGGGTCAGAGCGAGTAGCGGCGCTCGGCCAGGCGGTAGAGGCGGCGCCAGAGCAGCCGGTTGAGGGCGACGACGTACAGGCTCATCACCGCCACCCCGGCGAGCAGGTGCGGGTAGTCGCCGCGCTCGGTGGCCCGCGCGATGTACGCGCCGAGGCCGGTGGCGGTGAGCGTGGTGCCGCCGAAGGTGACGACCTCGGAGACGATGGAGGCGTTCCAGGCGCCGCCGGAGGCGGTGAGGCCGCCGGTGACGTAGGCCGGGAAGATCCCGGGGATGATCAGCCGCCGCCAGCGCTGCCAGCCGCGCACGCCGAGGTCGTCCATGGCCTCGCGCAGGTCGGTGGGGATGGCCATGGCGCCGGCGATGGTGTTGAACAGGATGTACCACTGGGCGCCGAGGGCCATCAGCAGGACGCCGCCGAGGTCGATCGACAGCCCGGTCCGCAGCAGCAGCCAGACGACCAGCGGGAAGAGGAAGTTGGCCGGGAAGCTGGCGAGCACCTGCACCAGCGGCTGGGCGATCCGGGTCAGCCGGGGGGAGAAGCCGATCCGCACGCCGACCGGCACCCAGACCAGGGTGGCGACGGTCACCAGGACGACGACCCGGGCGAGCGTGGCGAGGCCGAGCAGCAGCGGTTCGCCGAACACGCCGAGGCCGGTCGCGCCGTGCAGGTAGCGGCCGAGGTCGACCAGGCCCCAGAGCACGAGGCCGCCGGCGACGGCGGCGAAGGCGGTGTCCCCGGCGCGCCGCCGCCCGGGGTCGACGGCCAGCGGGCGGTCGTCGGTGCCCAGCAGGCGCCCGGCCCGGGAGAGCGCCCGCCACCCCGGGCGCAGCAGCCGGCCGAGCAGTCCGGGCCAGTGCGAGCGGCGCAGCAGGTCCAGCACGACGGAGCGCTGCACCTCGGTGGCCTCGGACTGCTCGTTCTTGAAGCGTTCGGCCCAGGCGGTGAGCGGGCGCCAGAACAGCAGGTTGACGCCGACCACCAGGACGGCCATGGTGGCGATCGCCCAGCCGACCCGGCCGAGGTCGCCGGCGGCGATGGCGGCGCCCGCGTAGGAGCCGACCCCGGGCAGCGCGTAGCGCTGGTTGTCGACGCTGATCGCCTCGGAGGCGACCAGGAAGAACCAGCCGCCGCCGAAGCTCAGCATGCCGTTCCAGACCAGGCCGATCATGCCCGAGGGCAGTTCGACCTTCCAGAACCGCATCCACCGGGTGAAGCGGAACGAGCGTGACAGCTCGTCGAGTTCGGGCGGCAGCGAGACCAGCGAGCAGTAGAAGCCGAAGGTCATGTTCCAGGCCTGGGAGGTGAAGATGGCGAACACCGCCGCGCACTCCAGGCCCAGCACGGAGCCGGGGAACAGGGCGAGGAAGCCGGTCACCGCGACGGTCAGGAAGGCGAGCACCGGCACCGACTGGAGGATGTCCAGGGCCGGGATCAGGACCCGCTCCAGCCGGCGGCTGCGGGCCGCGGCGTAGGCGTAGCCGAAGGTGAAGACCACCGACACGGCGAGCGCGGCGAACATCCGCAGCAGCGAGCGCGCCGCGTCGTACGGCAGCCGCGCCGGGTCGGTGTCGACCGCCGCGTTCCGGCCGGTGGAGAACCGGACGGTGGTGCCCTGCCCGACCCGCAGCGCGAGGTAGAGCAGCACCAGGACGGCGGCCGCGACGAGCGCGTCCGCCCAGGTCATCCGGGCCAGGCGGGCGGCAGTCCGGGACGGCAGTGAGCCCCGGGCGGCGCCCGGGGCCGGCTTCGGCAGGGTCATGGGGTGCACCTCCGGCGCGCACCCGGGGCCCCGGGGTCGGGAGAGGTGCGTGCGACGTCAGCGGGATCGGGACGAACGCCGCGTCCCCCCGGGCCGTCGCGTCAGGCGCGCGGGCGGGCGTGGGGGAGGCGGCCGGTACGGCGGCGCGTACTGGGAGGGTCTTCGCCCATGGCCGCCTCCTCCGGTGGTGTCGTCTGGTGCCGTCCCGGCCCGTCCTGCGGGCCCCGGGCAGTCTGCTCCTTCGGTACGTCCGTAGGCAAATGGATCCGGGGTTCCTCCGCGCGCCGGCTCAGGCCGTTTCGACGAACTCCAGCAGGTTGCCGACGGGGTCGGTGGTGTAGAAGCGGCGCCGGGGCGGCAGGCTCTCGTCCCACACCACGAGCACGCCGAGCTCGGACAGCCGCGAGGCGAAGTCGTCGATCTCGGAGACCGCGATGCCGGGGTGGGCCTTGGTGCTGGGGCGGAAGCGCTCCTCGATGCCGAGGTAGAGCCGGACCCGGCCGCCGTCGGCGGCGAACCAGCAGCCGCCGCCCTCGGTCAGCGGCCGGGGCTTGGGGATCTCGGCCATCTGCAGGACGTCGCCGTAGAAGGCCCGCAGCAGGGCCTCGCTGCCGGGGGGTGCGGAGAGCTGGACGTGGTCGAGGGCCGTGATCACTGCGGCCTCCTGTCGGGAGCGGTGTGGTGCCGGGCCGCGGTGACCAGCAGCCGGGCGGTCGGGGTGGACAGGTCGAGGTGGTGGGCGATCCACTGGGGGTCGTGCCCGTGGGTGGCGAACACCCAGGCGGTGTAGAGCCGGTTCAGGCCCGGGGCGCCGGGCGACAGCAGCAGTGGTCGGACCTGCTCCATCGGGAACCCGTCCAGGGAGCGGGCGCTGAACCACTGGGTGTCGTCCTCGCCGGGGGCGGCGGGTCGGGCGGTGCCGCGCCCGCTGCGGGCGAGCAGCAGGGCGAGGAGCAGTCCGGCCGCCGAGGCGCCGATGAGCACGCCGGAGAGGAAGAGCCGCAGCCGCCCCGGGGCGACGCCGACGGCGATCCCCTGGAGGGTGAGGAGGAGCAGGACGCCGCACAGCGCCGTCCCTCTGCTGGTCCAGGGGAACAGGGCGGTTCTGGTCACGGCGGTGTCCTCCTTCGGTGGGGTGGTGGCCGGCGGGGTGCCGCCGGGGCGGGCGATCGGGCCTCGGGCGGCGCAGTCGGACGGCGCGGCCGGACGGCGGTCAGGCGACGCGGGTCAGGCGGGGGTCGTACTTGTAGCCGATCTGGCGGACGGTGGCGATCGCCTCCCGGTGGCCGGGGCCGAGCTTGCGGCGGATCCGGGCGATGTGGGTGGCGATGGTGCGGGTGTCGCCGGTGTCCGGCCGGCCCCAGACCGTCTCCATCAGCTGGCGGCGGGAGTGGACCCGCAGCGGGTTGTCGACCAGGTGCGCGAGCAGCTCGAACTCCAGGTAGGGGAGTGCCAGTTGCTGCCCGTCGACGGTGACGGTGCGCTGTTCGGGGTCCACCACCAGGCCGGTGTCCGGGTCGACGGCGGGCCGGGGGGCCGGTGCGGGGCGCGGCCGTCGGGGCGGGGCGGCGGCGGTGTGGTCCGAGAAGATGGCTTCGAGCCTGGGGTAGCGCACGGCCATGGCGGATGCTCCTTCGGCGGGTCGGTGCGGGGTCGGTGCGGATCTGTACGCATCGGTACGGGTGGTCAGCGGGCGGGGTGCCAGGGGTGCCAGGAGGCTTCCAGCCGGGCGGTGCCGTCCGGGGCCGTGACGGTCCGCCAGCTGGCCCGCAGCCGGGCGGGGCGGTCGGCGGAGGCGGTGGCCGGGGCCGGGGCCCGGGCCGTGACGGCGTGCAGGACGGGGCTGTCCAGCGGGCTCTCCGCCAGGCGTCGGCCCACGGCGGCGAGCGCGGCGCGCAGGCGGCCGCGGCCGGCGGACGGGAGGGAGGGGTGGAACGCGGCGACGATGGACATGGCAGGTCACCTCCGTGACAGGACAGCGGGTGGAGGGGTGCGCGAGGGCGCGGGTGGTGCGGTCGGCGGGGCGTCAGCCGTGCGGCCGGTGGCGGGCGGCGGCGCGGCTGAGGCGGCGCGCGGCGGCCGGCGGGAGGTCCGCGAAGTCGGCGAGCCAGTCCGGGCGGTGGCCTTGGCGGGCCAGCAGGTAGGCCAGGTGCACGCGCGGCTCGTACGCGCAGGCCCGGGTGTTGGGCGTGCCGGAGTGCGGGCAGACGCCGGGGTCGTCGAGGCGGTAGTTCCTCTCGACGCCGTCGTGCAGGGCGAGGCGGACGCGCGGGCAGTGGTGGTGAAGGGCGGTGCGCATGGCCGTACTTCCTTCCTTCCCCGGGTGCGGGGCGGTCGAGGTTTCCGGGTCGGGGCCGGGGCGGCGGTACTGTCGGGCGCCGCCCCGGCGGCGGCTCAGTGGTTGAGCGCGGTTTGGACGATCTTGATGATGACCATCACCATCGCGACCAGGAGGTAGGCGCGCAGGGCGCCCATGCCGACCTTGCGGGCGGTGGACATGAC
>NZ_JBHWIO010000125.1:3742-20708 GCF_042732075.1 Kitasatospora sp. NPDC059812 | reverse complement strand
GGGAGTCCATGCGGAGTATCGGCGACCGACGACAACGCGGCGAGGTGCGTGCTCCGGCGTCGCGCGCCCGGCGTGATCCGAAAGAGAGCCCCTAGAAGACTGATGAAGATGTTGAAAGCGCGCCCGGCTTGTACCAGTTCGACCTGATTGACATTTACCGGCAATCTGGGGTGAGTCGGGCAGCCAGAGCAAGATCTTCAAGAGGCTTCTAGACCGCGGGGACCATCCCGAGCAACTCGCTCAGGCGGCGGACCGTGGCGGGCGACTCGCGGTGCAGGCCGGCGACGTCGAGGCCCTCGTCTCCCAGGATCATCAGCAGCGCCTGCTCCCCGATCGCCAGCACCACGACGTAGCCGCTGTTGCAGCGGGTGACCACGTCGCGCAGGCCGCCCACGCCGACCTCGGCCGCGGTGCGCCGGCCAAGGCCGAGCATGGCGGCCGACAGGGCGGCGGCCGACTCGGGGTGGACGGCGGCCGTGTCGGCGGCCACCAACAGGCCGTCAGTGGTGGAGATGACACTCTCCGAGATGCCCATGACCCGGTCGCGGAGGGACTTCAACTCGTCGACCAGCACGGCGGTCGGTGTCTGGCTGCTCATGGTGCGCTCTTCTCACTCTGCTGGGTCGTCTCGGTACGCGCGGTGTGCTCGGCGCGGTGTGCGTTCGGTGGACCCTCGGAAGCGGCCGCCGCTCCCTCGGATCGGGCGGGCAGGCCGCCGGGGCCGCCCGGACCACCCGCGCCGCGTCCGCTGCGGACGCGGCGCGGCAGCGGCCCGGTGCCGGCCGGCGGCGGTTCGCCCGTCGGCATGCGCGGGGCCACGCTCGGTGCCAGGGGAGTGGGGTGCGCCGGTTCCCGGTGGAGCAGGTGCCGGGCGTCCATCCGTACGACGTCGAGGAGCACCGCGAACACACCGCGCCCCAGGGCGAAGCCGAGGTCGCGCGCGGTGCGGCGGCCGGTGGCGGCGGCCAGGATCTCCCGGTAGCGGACCGGGATCCGCAGCGCGCCGGATTCGGCCCGGGCGGCAGGACGGATCCGGATGCGGGCCAGTTCGCCGGGCGGTCCCCAGAGGCGGGTCAGCAGGGCCGTCCGCCGGGCGGTCTCCTCGAAGAGCCGCTCCGGCTCGATGCCCGGGCGCAGCGCGATCCTGGCAGGCGGCGCCGCCTCGGACGTCTCCCAACTGCCGGGCGGGCTCAGCACCAGGGCGAAGGCCCCGTCGAAGGCGGCGGCGGCGCAGACGGCTTCGAGCTCGGCGGCGCCGATCGACCCCTGAGCCACCAGGGCCGCGCCGAGGTCGCCGCCCCAGGTCGGGGGAGCGTCGGCCGGCCGGCCGACGGACGCGGCCGTCTCGGCGGACGCCCACTCCTCCTCGCCGACGCGCCGGGACTTCAGCAGCAGGGTCGCGGCGGTCGGGGCCCCGGGGGTCTCGATCGCGGCGACCAGACCCTGCTCCAGGTGGATCGTGCCGCCCGGTGCGCTGGAGACGGTGACCGAGCCGGTGAACTCCGTCCGGCGCAGCGCGAGCAGCAGCGCGGGCACGTTGCGCGCGGTGGGCGGAGCCGGCGTCGTGGGAACTGCGGGCATGGCGGGCGGCGCCGTGTCGTGGGACGGGTCGGTCATGCCAGCAAGTCCTGCGCGCGGTCGGCGGTCTGGCGGACGGCCAGCGCCAGGTTGGTCCGTTCCCGGTCCAGCACGGTGGCCAGCAGCAGGGGGTCGCCCATCCGGGACACCACCTGGACGACCTGGTGATGACGGGTGCTGGTGACCACCAGGCTCTCCAACTCGCTCTCCGCCCCTGCCTCGTACAGCCGCTCGCCGATCAGGTTGGTCAGCTCGGCGAGTTCGGCCCCGGTCCCGAGCAGCCGGTGGTCCCCGGCGGACTGGTAGCTGAGACCCGTGACGGCGTCGACGAGCGCGGCACCGACCACTCCGGGGGAGCCGAGCACATCGGAGAGAGAAGCTTCGAGTGCGCGCACCAGTACCCCTTCACGTTCTGAACCCCGGTAGCGTACTTTATTCCATCATTTTCACGAGGCGACCACAACCGGCGACTTCTTGCTATTTTGTTCCTGCACACGGGAGTTCTGCCCGGAAGTCACGCAAAGGACGAACAGCGCATGAACATTGACGACGCACTCAAGGACGCGATGGCCATCGAGGGGGCCATCGGAGTGGCCGTGGCCGACTACGAGAGCGGTATGTCACTCGGGTCCCTCGGCGGGGGGCAGCAGCTCGACCTGGAGATTGCGGCCGCCGCCAACACCGAGGTCGTTCGTGCGAAGATACGCGCCCTGGCCGCGCTGTCGATCGACGATGTCATCGAGGACATCCTGATCACCCTCGGCACCCAGTACCACCTGGTCCGCCCGCTGACCCGCAGTCACGGCTCGCTCTTCCTCTACCTGGCGCTGGACCGCTCGCGCGGCAACCTTGCGCTCGCCCGGCACGGTCTCAAGCGCATCGAGGCCGCTCTCGACGTCTAGCCGAGGCCGGGCCGGCGGCCCGGGTGTCCGCGCCCCGTCCGGAAGGCCCGCCCGGAAGCCCTGCCTGAAGGGCTGCCCGAAGGCCCGCCCGGAAGGCCCGCGCGGGCCGCGTTTCGCGCGTGGAATTCCGGACGGAGCGAATGCGGGGCGTGACGAACCGACTACGGGGGTCCGTCCGTGGGAATCGGGCCGCGAATATCGCGGGTGCGCGCCGACCATGGAAATGCGTGACTTTCCGATGACTGGGCGTCATATTCGCCCCGGCTGTTCCGGCCGGTGACGGAGCGCCGGAATACCGTGGTCGAACCGCCGGAGCGCCGGTGTTTCGGCGGTGCCACGGAATCGGCTCGACCACGCCGCGCGCGGCACGAAGGCGCGCCGCCGAGCCGCCGCGCCGGACGGCAGGGGAAGCGGGGGAGCCCGATGGGTACCGCTGGTAGTTGCCGGTTGCCTGTGATCGCCTCTGATCCGCGAAAGGAATGGAGCATGCACGTCACCCTCGCCGAGGAGCTGATGCTGTTGTCGCTGGACGACAAGTCCGGTGCTGCGAAGGCGGGTACGACCGCCGGCTGGGCGGTGGCGGGCGGGTTCCTCGCGGACCTCGCGCTGGCCGGGCGGGTCGTGGTGGACGACGGTCGGCTGACCGTCACCGACCGCACGCCGACCGGTGAGCCCCTGCTCGACGGGCGTCTCGACCGGCTCGCCGAGTGGGCGGAGCGCAAGGGCGCCGGAAAGGCCAAGCCGGCCGAGTGGCTGGCCAAGGACCAGCCGACGGCGATCCGGGACACCGTCCAGCGGCTGTGCGAGCGCGGCCTGGTCGTCGAGGAGCGCCACCGCGCCCTCGGCCTCTTCCCGGTCCGCCGCTACCCGGAGGCGGACGGCTCCGTCGAGCGCGCCCTGCGCGCACGCCTGGCCGCCGTGGTCCTGGACGGCGCCGAACCGGACGTCCGCACCGCCACGTTGATCGCCCTCCTGCATACCGCCCGCCTGTACAAGGTGGCCTTCCCGGAGCAGCCCCGCAAGCAGGTCGAGCCGCGCTTCGCGGAGATCGCCGAGGGCGACTGGGCGGGCGAGTCCGTCGGCCAGGCGATCCGGAACATGCAGGCCGCCGTGGCCGCCATCGCGGCCGTCACCATCGCCACCACGGCCGCCACCACCGTCATCACCTGAGCCGGCAACGGCGCCGGGCCCGCCCCACGACTCGGTTCTGATGAACGTCGCAACCGTCGGGCAGCCTCACAGAACGGCGACCGCCAGCGTGATCGCGGCCAGCACCATCAGCAGCCCGAGCGCCACGAAGCCGTACTCCAAGGGCCTGCGTTCGCGGCCGTCCACCAGGACCTGCCGGGGGTCGGCCGGGTCGTAGCGGACCTGCACGTGGCCGCCGTCCGGCAGCGGGTGGCGTGGGGTGGACGGGACGGGCGAGAAGACCTCCACCACCCGGCCGTCCTCGGTCTCGAACTGCAGCAGCGGGCGCGGTGGCAGCGCGCGGTCCTCCGGGGCGGGGACGCGGGCGCGCACCAGGGCCTGGGCCGGGACGCCGACCCGGCGCAGCCGCCGCAGGTCGCGCAGCCCGACCACCCCGGCGAGGTAGGCGACCACGCCGCCCAGGCCGCCGAACACCACCACGGCGAATCCGGCCGTCCCGCCCACCGCACCTCCCTGTCCGAATCGCCCCCGGACACCCCAGTATTGCCGACCGCAGGCACTCCTGACGCCTGGAACCCGCCCAGTTCACGGCGGAGCCCCGCCACTCCGGAAAAGGCGTGACGGGGCCCTCAGGGCGGCGCGCGTACGTCAGACCTCGCCGAACTCGCCGGTACGGACGGCGGCAACGAAGGCCGCGAAGCCATCGGGGGAGAAGGCAAGGGCCGGGCCCTCGGGGTCCTTGGAATCGCGGACGGGGACAACACCGGGACGGGGCGATGCGCCGGAGGCCGGGAATGGCCGCGACGTACAATCGCAGTGAAGGCGAAGCGCCAGGCCGAGATTCCGGCACCGGTGTGAGGGAGGGGCCAGGATGTTCGGTTCGCGGAAGAAGCTCAACGACATGATGGCGCAGCTCAGGCCCGACCTGAGTCGGGAATCGCTCGGTGTCGGGCCCGACTTCCCGGGCGTCGCCCCGAACCCGTTGCTGAGCAGTGATGCACGGAAGCGCAATGCGGAACTGCGTACGGGGGCGCTTGCGCTCGGCGTTCTCGTCGACTGGCGGGAGGTCAACAGCAATCCACGCGTGGTCCTGATGCTCGACGTGGAGACCGCCAGCGGCATCTCGTTCCGCGGTATCGCGGACGAAAACCTCACGATCACCGAGCTCACCCGACTCGCCCCGGGACAGACGTTCCCCGTGCGCTACCGGCCGGCCGTCATGGACCACTACGTCGCCCTTGCCCGGGACGCGGACCCCGCCCACGTGCAGCAGCTCGCTGACGAGATCGCGAGCCGCGAGCGGACCTGACCTGAAGTCATTGGCCGGATCCCTGGAAGCCTCTTGAAGATCTTGCTCCGGCTGCCCGAGCCGGGCGCGCTTTCAACATCTTCGGCAGGTAGCGGTCAGCCAAGAGACCCCGCCACTCCGGAAAGGGATGGCGGGGTCTCAGGGCAGCGCGCGTACGTCAGACGTCGCCGAACTCGCCGGTACGGACAGCGGAGACGAAGGACCGCCAGGCGTCAGCCGGGAAGATCAGGGCAGGGCCCTCGGGGTCTTTGGAGTCACGGACGGGCAGGGAGTCAAGAAAGCCTGGCGCAACCTCAAGGCAGTCCCCACCTTGTTGGCTGTAGCTCGACTTCACCCACGACGCCGTCGTCAAATCGGTGTCAGCCATGAGAGTCCTTCCAAGCAGCACGTATCAATTCGAGAGTCGCCAACTCCGCCAGCGCTCCAACCTGTAGGCGATCGTATCGTCTGCGCCAGTCAAGTAGCCTGACGTCGTCTCGCTCCACGTGCCCTCGACCCTCCGACTCGGAGTAGCCAAAGAGGGAGCCGTCGGGGAGCGTGAGCAGCCGCACAGGTGAGACGAATGGGCGATGCTCGCCCATGCTGAACGGCGCCACCTGAAGGACAACGTTCCCCCGCTCGTACTGCTGCTCAAGCTTCTCGAACGAACACCACCACGGCGAATCCGGTCGTCCCGCCCACCGTGCCTTCCTGTCCGAATCGCCTCTGAACACCCCAGTAGTGCCGACCGCAGGCGCTCCTGATGCCCGGAACCGCCCAGTCCACGGAGGGGCTCCGCCACTCCGGGAAAGTGGTGGCGGGGCCCTCAGAGCAGCGCGCGTATGTCAGACGTCGCCGAACTCGCCGGAGCGGACGGCGGCAACGAAGGACGACCAAGCCGAGGCCGGGAACATGAGAGCAGGCCCCTCGGGGTCCTTGGAGTCGCGGACGGGAACGGCACCCTCTGCGACCAGGTTCCCGGCTACCTCGACGCACTCGCCGCCGTTGCTGCTGTACGAAGACTTGAACCACTGAGGCTTGGCGGTCACGGTAGATCCTCTCTCAGTTGGCTGATCAGGGCCGCGGATGCATCCTGCGACATTGCTCGGGCCTGTAGTTGATAGTAGGTCGTGAGCATGGGCTGTACAGCGCCGTTGTCCGCTCCAAGTTCCCTTGTCGGGCGCTCTCGGTGTACGGCATCAGGGAGCGGTCAGCCAGGAGACCCCGCCACTCCGGAAAGGGGTGGCGGGGTCTCAGGGCAGCGCGCGTATGTCAGACGTCGCCGAACTCGCCGGAACGGACGGCGGCGACGAAGGGCGACCAGGCATCGGCCGGGAACATGAGGGTAGGTCCCTCAGGGTCCTTGGAGTCGCGGACGGGCATCACACCGGGGAAGCCGGGAGCCACCTCGATGCAGTTGCCGCCTTGCTGGCTGAAACTCGACTTCACCCACTGGGCAGCGAGCAAGTTGATGTCGGACATTCGATCCCCTTCCGAGCAGCGCGCATCCATTCGAGAGTCGCTGTCTCGGCCAGCGCTCCCACCTGAAGGCGATCGTACTGTTTCCTCCAGGTGGACAGCCTCTCAGTATCTCGTTCCAGGTGGCTGCGACCCTCAGACTCCGAATAGCCCAGGAAGGACTGATCCGGGAGGGTAAGGAGCACCATCGGTAAGGCGAACGGCCGGTCTTCCCCCAGCGCAAACGGCGCAACTTGAAGGATGACGTTGTTCACGGCGTACAGCGTCTCCAGGTGGGTAAGTTGCGCCTGCATCACATCTCGCCCTCCGATGATGCGCCGCAGGCAGCTCTCGTCGAGTACTGCGTGTACGAGTGGGGGTCGCTTTCGCCTCACCAGCTCCTGCCTCGCGAGCAGGAACGTGACCCGCTCGTCCGCCTGGTCCTGCGTGATCGCGCCTCTTCGAACATCACCGACCGCCAACGCCCTCGCGTACGCCTCGATTTGGAACAGGCCCGGCACGATACCCGCTTCGTAGATCCTTATCTCAGCGGCGTTCTGCTCCTGGGTCGCGAACTCGGGGAAGCCATCCAACAGTGCCGAGTGCTTGGCTTGAAGCCACATGAGGAGCAGGGTGCCACCCGTATCAAGCACCCGATCAACGTCGCGGGCAAAAGCTTCACTTGGCGGTGTCCGATCCGGCGGGGCAAGTTCAGCGTAGGAGACGTAGGAGGGGTCAACCCCAACAAGCTTTGCCAGTTTGGCCTGGGTCATCCCAGCTGCCTCGCGCGACCTGCGGAGTTGTACTCCGAAAGGTGCCCACGGGCCTGACGTCGGATCAAGCTCCTTGCGGTTCACCATGCTTCACCAACCTGCCGAGTAGTCGCTTCAAGTTTCAGATCCGCTTCCGATCGTAGGGGCAGGCGCGCCACCATGGCTACAGCAAGTGAGACGCCAAGTGCGAAGCGCTACGGAGACCCTCATGTTCGAAGATCCGAAATCCGCGCTGCCCGACTTCGTTCGCAACGAGGTGGTGCAGGACCTGAAGCACCGTGACGCCGACGGCAAGCCGAAGGAGGGGGTCTTCATGGAGATCCTCTGCGGGGCGGCCTTCCTGAGGCCGATCGGCGGGGGACAGGAGTGGACGACCAAGCCCGACCAGCTGCGACGGTGCGACCCCCGGGAGATCGCGCCCGGATCCGGGTGCAACCCTCACCGCCGGCCGCTCTCGTGACCGTCGAACTGGTCGCCGCAACGGGCGTCTTGGCGGGCATCGCCGCCGCGCAACGCCCTCTTCGATGTACCCCTGAGGGGCTGGCCGCGATCCGAGTTCGTATGGGGCTCAAGGCCGAACTGGTCGCCCGGCCGCAGCGCGCGCCGGGCGGCGGGCGCGAGTGGATGGCGGTCACCCCGGCCGGCGTGTGGTGCGGGTGGGAACCGGACCCGCCGGACTGACAGGCTCCCGTCGTCGCAGCGTGAGCGCTCATCCTCTGCGACGACGGGGTTCAACGCCCGTCCGCGAAAGACGGCCGCGGACGGGTGAGTACCGGCGGGCCTACTTCCCTGCCGGTCGGCTCCGAGGGCGTGTTGGTGCCGGGCCCTCGTCGAGCCACACCGCTCCCCGCCAGTCACCCCCCTTCTGGCGGGGAGCGGCCGTCCCCCTTGATCACCGGCCGGTGGAGTCCTGATCCTCCGGCCGGAACCCCCGCCCTGGAGCCGTTACACGTCACGGACGGACAACCAGGGCGGGCCTGAAACTCCCGCCCCCGGTGACCCCGGGGGCGGGAGCCGGCTCTGTGGGGGCCGGGCAGCACGTCGCTGGCTCACGGGTGCCTCCGTCCGGTCGGCGACGTGTGACATCCATCGTGAATGAAACAAATCGGCTTAATTCATAGATCAGTTCAGGGAGGAAGACCATGACTGACCTCGGCCTGCCGGCCGTACCGCCCCGCAGCGACCTGTCGATGGGCGACGGACTCGCCTTCGCCGCCCGCGGCCACCACTTCACGGCCGCACCGGGAACCGACATCCAGGAACTCGCCCAACGGTCCACCGAACCCCTGTCCGCAATCCTCCAGGTCACGAAGCGCTGTGACTTCGACTGCTCGTTCTGCTCGGAAGTCCTCCAGCTGCCGGACCCGAAGCTGACGCAGCTGGAGACCATGAGGGACCACCTCAAGGGGACCAAGCGGATCTTTCTGTCCGGCGGTGAACCGCTCATGCGCCGCGACTTCGGTGAGATCGTGGACATGTTTGCGGACGATAACTTCGTCCTGGCCGTACCGACGAACGCCACCCACGGCCTCCAGCACGCGAAGCGGATTGCGGGGAAGGTCGCGTTCGCGAACATCGGCCTGGAAGGTCCGCGAGGGATCACCAACCGGGTACGCGGGGACTACGACAAGGTCATGCCCGGCGTTCGCGCACTCCAGGACGAGGGTATTCCGATCTCCCTGTCCGCAGTCGTCTACCGCTCGACCCTGGCGGCGCTGCCGTTCACGGTGCAGATCGCCGACGTTCTCAACGCGGGCAAGGTCAAGCTGATCATGCCGCTCAGGAAGGGCAATGCCCTCAACCTGGACGCGAATGAGTTCATCACCGATGGCGAGGCCAGCGAGGCGTTTGGCCGGCTCGGCGAACTTCGCTCCACCTACCAGTGGAGTCCCGCGCTTCGGCTCACCACGTGGACGCCGGAGAACGAAGGCCACATGATCGTGGTGGAGCCCACCGGCAAGGCCAACGCCTGGCCGGTGTACGACTCGAAAGACCTGTTCGAGCCCATCGGCAACGTACTGGAGGAGCCGATTCAGGAGATCTGGAAGCGATACCGCTTCAAGGAGAACCACTACCGGAAGTACCTCGGGGCCTCGATCCGCGCGATCGGCCACGGGGGAGGCGGAAGTGCTGCGTGAGTTCTCCAACCTGGCATGGCCCAAGACGCCCTACGCGGCCGACATGCGTCCCGTCGCCCGAAAGGTGCGGCTCCTCACCGGGATGAGCATTCAGTGGGCCGACGACGGCAGTGAGGTCGTTCCGATCGGTGCCGCTGCCGTGTTCATCCCCGTACACCGGACCGCAAGCCGCGAGATCGCCTCCGATACCCTGCACTTCGGGTATCGCAGTGTCGCCGTGGAACCGAACGGTGACCGGTCCGACATACCGGCCTTCGTGGACAGCGTGCTCGTCCAGGCGCGCCGCGAGGCCGAGATCATCGGGTGGCACTCCTTTCCGGATGACCTCCACGCCCTTCGTCCCCCGCTGACGGCTCCGCGCGCCGGTATCGACGCTGTGGGTGAAGCGTGGGCTGACCGGCCCCGCCGCGAACGCGGTACGGCTTTGTTGGTCGACACTGCCGACTCCGGCATGCAACTCGACAACGCGCTCACGGCTAACCGCCTCGACTTCGGCCGGGAACTCTGGCGGTACCGGTCACCGGTGGCCCTCCAGCAGGCATACGAAGAGCTCTGGTCCTCGGCCGGGCGGGCGACGGGCCGGGACTGGCACACCCAACACATCGGTGCGGCAGGGGTCATGTCTGCCCTCGCCGTTGCACTCCTGGCCGGCCACCAAGCCCAACGGCTGGAGTGGACCGGGGTGTTCGACGCGACCAAACCGCTTGGCCTGGTTGCCTGGGACGCGTTCCCCCTGGTACTCGCTCCGGATGAACGACAGGACTGATCCAGGGCATACCGTGGGCTCGGCCCGCGAAGGGCCGGGCCCGCACCGCTAGGAGCAACGTGATCACGGTCAACAACCTCTTCGATCCGCGACACTTGCCGCGCAAGAACTCTCGAACGTGTCGGGTGGCCTCGCTCGACGTCGAGTGGACCAAGAACTACCGGATCAAGAACGGGAATAGGGCGTTCTGTTTCTCGCTTGCCGTGCTTGATGTCCCGACCACGGACCCTGTGGCTGACCTTGCTCAACTCTCCTTCGGGTACGTCAGCATGTACGTCGAGGACGCTGGTGAGACTGGGGAACTCGTAGTCTCCGCGGCCGACACCATCGCCCGAACATTCGCGGACGCCGACCTCATCACTGGGCACCAACTATGTTCCGACCTAGCCGTGTTGGTCGCCAACCGAGAAAACGCTGAACCGGCTCTCGACAGTGCCCGAGCCGCTTGGTCAACCCGTCGCACCCCCAAGGATGAAGGCCCTCGGATCATCGACACCCGGTACGACGCCGGCCATCTGCTCGACGGGACCTCCCGGCGGCTGGTCGACGTCTGCACCGAACTTGGCCTTGACGTCACTCAGCCGGAACTACGCAGTACCTCGATGACCAGCTTGCACCGTCGGTGGCTGGAGAAGAACGACATCGAGGCTCGTGAGCGGGTCAGCGTCCTTAACCTCAGGCACTCCCTCTCCACCGCCCTCGTTGCCGTGTCTGCGGCTGGCCTCGGCGGTTGGGGCGAGGTCGGGCTCAACGTGAACCGCATGATCGCCGCCCACGCCGACGGTTGGGGCTGGCTCCAATCCCGAACCTTCCAAGACCTGTTGGGGGAACCATGCCAATCCGCGAGTGCAAGGTCGTAGCCGTCGAGGGAACCGCTGCGGCTGGAAAAACCACTCTGGTCCACGCCCTCGCGGCGTACTACCGCGAGCAGGGCGTCAACGTCGCAGCCACGGGGGAACCCGCGCGAGTGAGCCCCTTCATGGAGGAGATCGTTCTTCACGGAAAAGGCGAATTCGACCTCACTGTCGAACTCGACACCTTCGCTGCCCAGCTCACCACCACCATGCGTACGGCGCGAAACCACAGTCTCCTGATCACCGACAAGACCCCGGCCAATGTCCTGGCCTACGCCCGGATCGTCCTTGACCAGGATGACCCGCAGGTGCGTGCAGTCCTTCGCTCGATGGAGTCTCTCTGTAAGGCCTGGATGCCCATCACGTACTCCGCCGTGGTCCATTGCCGCGACCACTACGACCAGGAGGTCGGCGGCGACCAGTTCCGTGGCAAGGTGCTTGATCTCCAGAGTGCCGCCGAGACGGCCGTCTACGAGGCGATCCGGGCCACCAACGTGCCGATCTTCGACCTCCCGCAGGGCCTCACCACCCAGGCCCGCGTCGAGTGGATCGCCAAGCACCTCCACCTCCTGGGCATCAGCGTCCACTGAGGTGGCCTATCGTCCTCCTACGACACACCTTCGGAGGACCTGGTGCAGCCCCAACGTCCGATCAACGACGCCATGATCATCCTCGAACGGAACGGCCTCGTCCTGCTGGCCGAACGAGCCAACACCGGCTACAGCGACGGCCTGCTCAATCTCCCCAGCGGGAAGGTCGACGTGGACGAGGACGTGATCTCGGCAGCGATCCGCGAAGCCCGAGAGGAGGTGGGCGTGGAAGTTCACCGAGAGGCCGTTCGGGTTGTCCATGTCATGCACTACCGCAACCCAGAGGGAGAGGCGCGCGTCGGCTGGTTCCTCGCCGCCTCCGAGTGGAACGGCGAACCGTACAACGCCGAACCCCACAAGTGCGCCGGTGTCGGGTGGTACCCACTCAACGATCTTCCGGAGAACACCCAGCCCTACAACGAGGCCGGGATCAGCCGGTATCTGAAAGGCGAACCATTCTCCGTGGTGGGCTGGTAGCCGGCCTGAAACACGAAAGGCGCCCTCCCCGATCTGGGGGAGGGGCTTCTTTGCGTTCAGGGTCAGGTGGTTTACCTGGCCTGGAGTGACGTGAGCAAGGTGCGTTTGCCGTAACGGGTCTGGGCTGGCGGGAACTGGCCGTTGTCGGATGGCGGGCAAGCTGCCAAGCTCAGCGTTGAGGCTGGTGGCATCAGCGGCGTCGGCACCGATCTTCACGGGGGGACCAGAATGAAACGGAACCTGAGGCAACGTGTGGTGCGGACTGCCGTGGCCGGCGCCCTGGCCGTCGGCGGGCTCGCGCTGACGACCGGACCCGCCCATGCGGCTTCCGGGGACCGCTGGGTCACCCTGAACACCAGCCACCACGCCGGCCTGTACTGGACGCCCTGGACGAACAACAAGGACGACGTCAAGCAGGACCTTGCCCCCGGGGATCAGGTAAACGTCTACTGCTGGACGACTGGCGAGGACATCGCCCACCAGGGCAACGTGTGGTACTACATCACCAGCGAGTACTACCACTCCGGCTCCGCCATTGGTGGGCAGGATTTCCACGACTATGTGTATGGCGCATATGTCGACAACTATGACCTGTGGCACGCGCGAGGCAGCAACGGCCTCCCCCAGTGCTGAGGGACTGACTTCAGATGCCCCTCCCCGAAACGGGGAGGGGCATCGTTGCGTTGGGGGGGGTCAGAGGCGGACGATCCGCGTGGTCGTGCGGACGACGGGTGTTCGTCCCTGTGTCAGATCTTGCCGAGCGGGGTGTCCGGGTCGGCCAGGGCCTTCGGGTCCACCGTCCGGCCGGAGCGCACGAGTTCGCGGATCGGGTCGGTGACGTCCCAGACGTTGACGTTCATGCCCGCCAGGACCCGGCCGGCGGCCAGCCAGAAGGCGATGAACTCCCGGGTGGCAGGGTCGCCGCGGAACACCACCTGGTCGTAGCCGTCCGGTTCGACGTAGCCGACGTACTCCAGGCCAACGTCGTACTGGTCGCTGAAGAAGTACGGGATCCGGTCGTACACCGCGTCCGGGTGCCCGAGCATCGCGCGGGCGGCGGTCTGCGGCTGGTTGACGGCGTTGGCCCAGTGTTCGACCCGCAGGTGCGTGTCGAACAGCGGGTGGTAGGCGTTGGCGACGTCGCCGGCCGCGTAGACGTCCGGGTCCGAAGTGCGCAGCTGCTGGTCGGTCTTGATGCCGTTGTCGATCTCCAGCCCGGCGGCCTCGGCCAGGCCGGTCGCCGGGGTGATGCCGATGCCGACCACCACTGCGTCGGCCGGCACCGTGGTGCCGTCGCCCAGCCGCACGCCGCTCACCGTGCCGCCGGAGCCGGTCAGTTCGGTGACCTCGACGCCGAACCGCAGCTGGACGCCGTGGTCGCGGTGCAGATCGGCGAAGACCTGCGCCACCTCCCGGCCCAGCACCCGCAGCAGCGGCAGTTCGGCGGCCTCCAGCACCGTCACCTCGGCGCCGGCCTCCCGGGCCGCTGCCGCCACCTCCAAGCCGATCCAGCCCGCGCCGATCACCGCGACCCGGGCGCCGGGGCGCAGCGCGGCCTTGATCCGGTCGCTGTCCTCGACCCGGCGCAGGTAGAGCACGCCGTCCTGGTCCGCGCCCGGCACCGGCAGCCGGCGTGGGGTCGAGCCGGTGGTGAGCAGCAGTTTGGCGTACTTGACCTGGCCGTCGTCGGTGAGCGTCACGGTGTGTCCGGCCGGGTCGATCGCGGCCACCGCCGTGCCCAGCCGCAGCGTGACGTCCTGCTCCCCGTACCACTGCGGCGGGTGGACGTAGATCTTCTCCCGGGGCGTCTTGCCGAGCAGGTACCCCTTCGACAGCGGCGGCCGCTCGTACGGGCGCTCGTGTTCGTCGCCGATCAGGACGATGCCGCCCCGGTACCCGGCCTCGCGCAGCGCCTGGGCGGCCTTCGCGCCGCCCAGGGACGCCCCGACGATCACGATCGGCCGCTCGCGCCCGCCGCCCTCCGCCGTTCCCGCTGTTCCCGCCGTGCCCGTGCCCATGCTGAACTCCTCGCTCTCCGGCCGGAATCAGGGGCCAGCCTGCCGCCGTCCGGGTGGCGTGTCGAGGCCGTGCCGGGCGCGCCGCGCCGCGCTCCCCCGTACGGGTGAACGCGCACCGGTGCGCGAACCGGTGCGCGAACCGCTACGGGGGCGGTCAAGAAATCCGCTACGGGGCTCGCTACGGGGTCATCGCCTCCCGGACCAGCGCGGTGTCGGCGAACTGTTCGAAGCGGACGATCCGGCCGCCACGCACCGTGAAGTGGTGGGCGACCCGCACCGCGAGCGGCTTTCCGGTGGCCTTGTGCACGGCCGTGTAGCGGGCCAGCACCACCACGTTCTCGCCGTCGACCACGTAGGTGTCGTCGTGCGCCGTCCAGTTCTCCCAGGCGGCGGCCAGGCGCTCCATGACGTTGGCGGTGACGCCCTTCGGGGTGCGGTAGGTGCCGGCCAGCGGGAAGCCGGCCATCTCGGTCCACTCCACGTCGTCGGCGAGCGTGGCGCGCAGGGCGGCCAGGTCGCCGTGGGCGGAGGCCAGGTACTGGCGGCGGACCACGTCGGCCGGGGCGGAGGACTCGGCGAACGAGGCGGTGTCCCTCGGGATCTCGATCATCGTCGCTCAGCCCCAGGCCATCTCGCCCATGGCGACCTTGGTGCCGAGGTCGACGGCGATCTTCAGCCCCAGGTCGGGGAAGCGCCGTTCCAGCGCCTCCTTCGCGGCGGTCGCGTCCGGGGCCCGGCCGATCTCGGTCTCGAAGGCGCGCAGGTAGTCCCGGGTGTGGCGGACGGAGGTGAGGTCGGTGGCCGCGCCGGCGGTGCGGTGGCCGGCCGCGACGAACTGCGGTTCGAGCGCCTCGATCCCGTCCAACAGGTCGATCCAGGCGGCGCGTTGGGCCTGTTCGGGGGTGTCGGCCGTCCACACGTGCAGGCCCTCGAAGAGCAGCACGCCGCCGAGTACGGCGTGGTGGTGGTGCTGCCAGAGGTAGTGCCGGTCGGGCAGGTGGAAGTCGGCGCCGCGCAGCTCGAACCGGTGCCCCTCGAAGACGAGTTCGTCCCCGTGCAGCACCTCGGGGCGGACCAGCCGGGTGGGCAGCTCGGGGCCGAGGTGGGCCCAGGCCTTGAGCTTGCCCTCGAACGTCTCCTGGATGTGCTCGACGGTGGAGGCGGTGGCCAGGAACCGTGCCTCCGGGAAGGCGTCCTGGACCTCCTGGGCGCCGAAGTAGAAGTCCGGGTCCCCGTGGCTGACGAAGACCGCGGCCAGCCGCTTGCCGGCGGCGCGGATCCGCTCCACCAGCCGGCGGCCGTCGGAGCGGGTGAACCCGGCGTCCACCAGCAGGGCGTCCTGCGGGCCGGTGACCAGGACGGAGGTCTTGTTGAGCGAGCTGTCGGGGCTGTCGATGATCTCGAAGTCGAGAGCACTCATGGGTCTGTTGTCCTTCCTCCTGCCGGGCACGCCTCGCCGCCAGCATCGGCCTTGCGGGTGCGCTCCGCATCCGGAGGAGGGGCGGGGGCGGGAGCGGGCCCGATCCGACCCGCGCCGGGGGGCTCACGTCCTCGGGGCCAGTCGCAGCACCGCCAGCGCCCCCAGCAGCGTCGCCCCGGCCAGCACCGGCCACAGCACCCCCGGACCGGCCGCCAGCAGCGCCATCAGCGTCGCCGGCGCCGCCGCCCGGCCCACGCCCGAGGAGAGCTCCCAGCGTGCCAGCGCCCGCCCCAGCAGGTGTGGTGGGGCGGCGGCCGTCACCAGGGCCGTCCCCGCACCGGTGTAGAGGATCTCGCCCAGCGTGAACACCACCGAGACCGCCGCGGCGCCCGCCGCGCCCGCCGTGCCGCCCAGCGACCCGACCGCCCAGTACCCCAGGTAGGCCAGGGCCAGCGTCACCCCCGAGGCGGCCAGCACGGCCCGCCGCGAACGGTCCGCGAGCCGCAGCACCAGCACCAGCTGCAGCGCGACCACCAGCACGGTGTTGCCCACGAACACTCCCGACGACCACGCCGGGGAGGCGTGCAGGTGCAGCACCAGCAGCGCCGGCAGCGCCACCTCCAGCACGTCGAAGCAGAACGCGTACGGCAGGTTGGCGAGGCTCAGCAGGCTGATCCGCCGCAGCGACTCGCCCTGCTCCCGCACGTCCACCGCCCGGTCGGCGGCCCGGTGTGGCGCGCGCACCCGCAGCGACAGCACCAGCGCGGCGGCGGCCAGGCAGGCCGCGCCCGTCGCCCCGGCCAGCACCCGGATCGCGCCCGCCCCGCCGGTCACCACCAGCGTGGCCAGCAGCGCCCCCGCGCCCAGCCCCGCGTTGCGCAGCGACCGCCCGGCCGCCAGCGCGGCGTCCCGCAGCCGGCCCTCGGTCAGCGTGCTGACCACCGCCGCGTGCGTGGTCGGCCAGGACTGGCTGCCCACCCCGATCAGCACCGACGCCGCCACGAACCCCGGCAGGCCGTCCGCGACCAGCAGCGCCAGCGCGCCCGCCGCCCGCACCGCCAAGGTGGCCGCCGCCGGGAGGGTCCGGGCGCCGCGGTCGATCCACCGGCCGGTCAGCGGCATCACCAGCAGGCCCGCCACCATCCCCGCCGACATCGCCAGCCCCGCCGCCGCCGCGCCCAGGTGCAGCACCCCGATCCCGTACAGCAGCAGGAACGGCCGCAGCAGGCCGGAGCCCACCGCGTCCACCACCAGCGCGGCCGCGTACCGGGGCCCGCCCGCGGCGGTCAGCAGCCGCAGCAGCGTGAACGGGCCCCGGCGGCTCGTACCGATCGGCGGGGCCGGCGGCCGGCCGTCGCGGGCGGCGGTGTGGTCGCGGGCGGCGGCGTGGTCATGGACGGACTTCTCCTGGATCAGGCTCATGGCCGGTACCGTCCGCCCTGCCCGGCCCGCCGGGCACGGGGGGGGGTGGGGAGGGAAGACAAAAACAGAGAGAGCGGGGGGGGGAGGGGGGGGGAGGGCGGTCCGCCGGCCAGAGCAGGGAGACCCCCCAGCA
>NZ_JBHWIO010000125.1:0-3732 GCF_042732075.1 Kitasatospora sp. NPDC059812 | reverse complement strand
CCTGCACTCTCTGTGCCGGTGCGTCGGGGCGGCCCCCGCCGCCCCGCCCCGCCGGGGGGCGCCTGGTTTTTGCCCCCCACCTCCCCCCCCCCGCGGGAGCGGATCCGGGCGGGTGGCAGGATCGCCGTCGTGAGCGAACCGATCATCAAGAGGCGCGCGTGGGCGGACGCCCCTGCCGGGAGGAGCACGGCGGGCGCATGAGCGTGACCATCGACATCACCGGCCTGCCCGACGAGCGCCTGCTCTTCACGCCGTCCCCGCTGGGCGAGCTGACCGCGATGCTGGACGTCCTCGCCGAGCCCGCGCACCACCCCGCGCTGCACGGCTGGGCGTCCAGCACCGCCGCGACGATCCCGCCGGTGCTGTCCGAGCGGCTGCTGGAGGCCGACTTCCTCTGGCGCTCCTCCCGCGCCGACTTCCTCGTCCCCGGCCTGCCCGGCGCCACCCTGGCAGCCGAGCTCGACGCCGTCGACCGGATGGACGACGAGCTGTACGTCGCCGCCGCCCTCGTCACCACCTGCGGCTCCTCCCGGCCGGCCCGCCGGGCGCCCTCCCCGCTCACCGACCCGGTGGCCAACGAGCGGGCCCGCGAACTCGCGCTCGCCCGGGGCCCCCGGCAGGCCGCCTTCGCGGACCGGCTGCTCGCCGACCCGCCCGCCGTCCGGGCCCTCGTCCGGCGGATGCTGGAGGACTGCGAGTCGGCGTTCTTCGCCGACGCCTGGCAGCGCGTCCTGCCCGCCCTGGCCGCCGACGCCCGGCGCAAGGCCGACCTGCTGGCCCGGCGCGGCCCCGCCGAGGCGCTGGCCGCGGTCTCACCCTCCGTCTCCCTCGACCAGAGCGCCGACGGGCGGCGGCGGATCGTCGTCGACAAGCTCCAGGACAACGCCACCAGCGGCACCGACGGCGGCGGCGTCACCCTCATCCCCACCGCCTTCGGCCGGCCCCACCTCGTGGTGGTGTACACCCCCGGCTGGCGTCCCGTCCTCCAGTACCCCGTCGCCGAGGCCGGCGTCCCCGAACCCGTCTCGCTGGCCCTCGTCCAGCAGCGGCTGGAAGCCCTCGCCCACCCCGTCCGGCTGCGCCTGGCCCGCACCATGGCCCGCGGCGCGCACACCACCGGCGAACTCGCCACCACCTGGCAGCTCAGCGCCCCCGAGGTGTCCCGGCACCTGGCCGTCCTGCGCAAGGCGGGGCTGCTCATCACCCAGCGGCGCGGGCGGTACATGCTCTACCAGCTCGACCTGTCCGGGAGCGCCCGGCTCGGTTCGGACTTCCTGGAGGCGTTGCTGCGGTGACCGGTGCTGCGGTGCTGCGGTGCTTCGGTGAGCGGAAAGCAGGTGAGCGGGAACAGCGGGGGAGCGGAACGCGTTCGTCCGGGCATGACCGACGACGCCTCACCCCGCATCCTGCGCTACGCCGCCTTCACCACCCGCCCCGAGGGCGGCAACCCGGCGGGCGTCGTACTCGACGCCGCAGGCCTGACCGACGAGCGGATGCTCGCCATCGCCGCCGAGCTCGGCTACTCCGAGACGGCCTTCCTGACCGCGGGAGCGACCGAAGGCGCCTACGGAGTCCGGTACTTCAGCCCGCTCACCGAGGTGCCGTTCTGCGGCCACGCCACGGTCGCCTCCGCCGTCGCGCTCGCCGCCCGCACCGGCCCCGGGCACTACGTCTTCACGACGGCCGCGGGCGAAGTCCCCGTCCAGGTCGACCAGGACGCGGAGGGCGTCCTGCGCGCCACCCTGACCAGTGTCGAGCCGCAGGTGGAGGACGTGACCGACGCCGACGTCGACGAGGTCCTCGCCCTGCTCGGCTGGGCCCGCACCGACCTCGACCCGGCCCTGCCGCCCCGGATCGCCTACGCCGGCGCCCGCCACCTCGTCCTCGCCGCCGCCACCCGCGACCGCCTGGCCCGCCTCGACTACGACTTCGACGGCCTCGCCGCCTACACCCGGGCCCGCGACCTGGTGACCCTCCAACTCGTCTGGCGCGAGGCTCCGGACGTCTTCCACGTCCGCAACCCCTTCCCGGTCGGCGGCGTCGTCGAGGACCCGGCCACCGGCGCCGCCGCGGCCGCCTTCGGCGCCTACCTGCGGGAGCAGGGCGCGGCGGCGGCCCCGACGGTGCTGACCCTCCACCAGGGCGAGGACCTGGGCCGCCCGGGCGTGCTCCACGTCGAACTGCGGACGGCGGACAGCCGGATCCGGGTGTCCGGCGCGGCGGTGGCGATCCCGTAGCGCGAACGTGATCGGCCCGGTCCCGGCCCGAGGCGTCCGGAAATTCGCTCGCATACGGGGCCCGGGTGGGCGAAGCTGCCCGGATGCAGCGAGCGAGCGAACGCACCGTCACGGTCCATCTCACCCACGGGGGCGAGTACTTCGGCCCCGTGGGCCCGTTCGAGGCGGCGGGCGGGTGGTGGTCGTCGGTGGACGGGGTGGGAGCGCGGGCGGCCGAACTCGCCGGGGTGCCGGTGCTGGTGCTGCGGCTGGTGGAGGGGCGGAGCGAGCAGGGCGGGCGCGGCGGGCACGGCGGGCAGGTGTGCTACCACGCCGAGGCGCTGGAGCGGCCGACGGCCGTCGAGGCCCGGCCGCTGGACGCCGGGACGGCCGCGCTGCTCGGCCCCGCCGAGCGCCGCGCGGCCTGGGCCACGCCGGCCGGGCTGGGGGAGGCGCTGGCCTGGGCGGAGGCGGAGCTGGCCGGGGCCGGCCGGCCGGTCGCCGGCCCGGTGCGGCAGATCCGGACGTGGAACCTGTCGGGCCTCGTCCGCCTCCCGACGGCCACCGGCCGCGACGCCTGGCTGAAGACCACGACGCCCGCCTTCAACGCCCGGGAGGGCGAGGTGATCGCGCTGCTCGGCAGCGTCGACCCGGGGCTCGTGCCGCCGGTGCTGGCCGCCGACCCGGCGGGCGGGCGGCTGCTGCTGGACCACGTGCCCGGCGAGGACTGCTGGGTGCCGTCGCTCGACACCGTCGAGGAGGTGGTGCCCCGGCTGGTCGCCGCCCAGGCGGCGCTGGCCGCCGACGGGCGCGCGGCGACGGCCGGGCTGCGCGACCGGACGCCCCGCACCCTGCTCGCCCAGGCGCAGGCGCTGCTCGACCGGCTCCCCGGCGAGACCGACCTGACGCCCGGGGAACTGGCCGGCGTCCGCCGACTGGTCGCCGAACTCCCCGCTCTGCTGGAGGAGTTGGCTGACTGTGGCCTCCCCGAGACCCTGGTGCACGGCGACTTCCACCCCGGCAACTGGCGCTCCGACGGCAAGCGTCCGGTGGTCGTCGACTACGCCGACTCCTACCTCGGCCACCCCGCCCTGGACGGGCTGCGCCCGCGCGCCTACCTCGCGCCGGAGCGCTGGCAGCACCTTGTCGAGGTCTGGCTGAAGGCCTGGAGCGAGCACGCGCCCGGATCCCGGCCGTGGCGCGCGCTGGAGCTGGTCGAACCGCTGTACCACCTGTCCTACGCGCTGCGCTACCAGGAGTTCCTGGACCACATCGAGGAGAGCGAACGCCCGTACCACGCGGGCGACCCGGCCGCCGAGCTGCGCGCGGCGCTGGCCTGCGGCGTTCCCGACCTCACGGGTCAGAACACCTAGGGCGCGCAGGCGGGGGTTCGAGGACGCGCCCTAGAAGACTGATGAAGATGTTGGGTTCTGGCCCCGCCGCGTGAGCGGCGGGGCCAGACTGCGGGTGTGGGGATGGGGGTGTGGTGCGGTGTGTCTGTGGGGGCGGCTGTGTG
>NZ_JBHWIO010000124.1:3101-22752 GCF_042732075.1 Kitasatospora sp. NPDC059812 | reverse complement strand
ACGGCACCGCCACCGTCAACGGCCAGCACGTCACCGCGACCAACGCGTTCTACAACGCCACCGTCAACGCCCACAGCACCACCGAGCCGTACAGCGATTAGTCGTCGCCGCGCAGGATCGCGATCAGGCGCAGCATCTCGACGTAGATCCAGACCAGCGACAGGGTGAGCCCGAAGGCGGCCCGCCAGGCCTCCTTCTGCGGCGCGCCCTGGGCGATGCCCTCCTCGATCGCCGCGAAGTCCAGCGACAGGAAGAAGGCGCCGAGGGCGATGCCGATCAGGCCGACCACGATGCCCAGCGGTCCGGAGCGCAGACCGAGGTCGGCGCCGAACGCCATCGCGATCATGTTGACCAGCATCAGCAGCACGAAGCCCATGGCGATCGCGATGCCGATCCGGGTGTAGCGCGCGGTGACCCGGATCCGGCCGCTCTTGTAGGCGAACAGCATCGCCGCGAAGACCGCCGCCGTACCCAGCACCGCCTGGATCGCGATGCCCTCGAAGACGGTGTTGAGCACGTGCGTGACCGCGCCGAGCGCGAAACCCTCAAGAGCCGCGTAGGTCAGGATCAGCGGCGGGCTGACGCTGCGCTTGAAGGAGACCACCAGGCCGACGACCATGGCCACCAGGCTGGCGCCGATCGCGAAGCCGAAGTTCTCGAACGGCAGCACGAACCAGGCCACCGCGCCGGCGGCGACCAGGGTCAGCAGCGTCATCGCGGTGCGCGCGACCACGTCGTCGAGCGTCATCCGCCCGGTGGCGGCGGGGCCGGCCGACGGCCCGTTGTACATCTCGTACAGCTGCTCGTCGGTCAGCGGGCCCTGCGCCTGCGGCTGCTGGGCGTAAGGGGTCCCCGCGTAGGGGTTGTTGCCGTACTGGCCCCCGGCCTGCGTGGTGGTACCGAACCCCGCGTAGCCGGGCTCGCGGGTGAAGGACCCCTCCCGCGAGAAGACCGGGTTGCTGCTTCTCATTGCACATTCCCTCCGTGGCGGCACTGCACCGCCCAGCCACCAGGGTAATGGCTTGGCAAAAATATCGGGATACGCCGCGAGGAGGATCACTGAACGGCTCCCGGCGGGGACGCCGTCGGCGCCCCCGCGAGTCGAGCGGTGCCCGGAGCCGGACTCGAACCGGCACGGCCTCGCGGCCAAGCAGTTTTAAGCTGCCCGTGTCTGCGTTCCACCATCCGGGCGTCCTGTGGACGGGCCGCTCCATCGGCCGGAGAAGAAACGCTCCACCCCCGGTGCGGGCCACCCCAGAGCCTAGTCGCCCGCCTCGCCCTTTCGCATGTTCCCAGCCAGGGAAGTTGTCATGTTTCCTTGCGATCTGACGAACAGTCCGCAATTCGGCCACGAAGTGCACGAGTTCCGGCCACCGACCCGCGCTCAGGGTCGGCGTCATACCCCAGGAGGAGGGCGTCACCTGGCCGTACGCCCAGCGGCGGTCAGGCCAACCGTCCGGCGGAGCGACGAGAACTCATGATCACACGGCGGAGCATGGAGGTACGGCCGGGCGCCCCTGGCGGCCCGACCGTCCAGGCGCCCAGCGCGTCTCCCGCAGCCCGCGACCACCAAGGAGCACCCCCGTGACCACGTCGACCGCAACCGCCGTCCGGACCGGCCTGGCGGCCGCCCGCGCCACCGGCCTCAACAAGGTCTACGGGGACGGGGAGACCCGCGTCGTGGCCCTCGACAACGTCAGCGTCGACTTCCCGCAGGGCCAGTACACCGCCATCATGGGCCCCTCCGGCTCCGGCAAGTCCACCCTCATGCACTGCATGGCCGGCCTCGACACCATCAGCTCCGGCTCCACCACCATCGGCGACACCGAGCTCGTCGGCCTCAAGGACAAGCAGCTCACCCAGATCCGCCGCGACCACATCGGCTTCATCTTCCAGGCCTTCAACCTGCTCCCCACCCTGACCGCCCTGGAGAACATCACCCTCCCGATGGACATCGCCGGCCGCAAGGTCGACAAGGCCTGGCTCGACCGCGTCGTCGACACCGTCGGCCTCTCCGGCCGCCTCAGCCACCGCCCCTCCCAGCTCTCCGGCGGCCAGCAGCAACGCGTCGCCTGCGCCCGCGCCCTCGCCGGCAAGCCCGACATCATCTTCGCCGACGAACCCACCGGAAACCTCGACTCCCGCTCGGGCGCCGAAATCCTCTCCTTCCTGCGCAACTCCGTCCGCGAACTCGGCCAGACCGTCGTCATGGTCACCCACGACCCCGTCGCCGCCTCCTACGCCGACCGCGTCGTCTTCCTCGCCGACGGCCGCATCGTCGACGAACTCCACCACCCCACCGCCGACACCGTCCTGGACCGCATGCGCCGCTTCGACGCCAAGGGCCGCACCAGCTAGAGCCACCCGCCAGCCAGGGCCAGCCAGCCCAGCCGCCGCCCCTACGCGAAACCCAGGACACCCCATGTACCGCACCGCACTGCGCAACGTGCTGGCCCACAAGGGCCGACTCCTCATGACGGCGCTGGCCGTCATGCTCGGCACCGCCTTCGTCGCCGGCACCATGGTCTTCTCCGACACCTTCGGCAAGGCCATGCGGGACAACAACTCCAAGAGCTACTCGGACGTCTCGGTCCAGGTCGTGGACTACTCGGCCGGCTCCCGCGCCAGCGCCAAGCAGAAGAGCGAGAGCGGCAACGCCTCGCTCACCGACGCCACCGTCCAGCAGCTGGCCGCCCTGCCGGGCACCGCCAACGCCCGCGGCGTGGTCAGCGGCTTCACCGGGGTCGCCGACCGGAGCGGCAACCTGATCGGCCAGTTCTGGGCCGCCAAGGGCGCCAACTTCGCCCCGGCCGCGGACGGCAAGGACCCGCGCTACCCGATGGCCGAGGGTCAGGGCCCGAAGAACGGCAAGGAGATCGCCCTCGACCGCAAGACCGCCGACAAGGCCGGCTACAAGATCGGCGACACCGTCCGGATCGCCATCAACGGCCCGGTGGTCGAGGCGAAGCTCACCGGCGTCTTCACCACCGACGACCCGGTGGTGAACAGCGGCGGCACCCTCACCCTGTTCGACCGCGCCACCGCCCAGCAGCTGCTGCTGGAGCCCGGCCACTTCAGCAGCATCGTGCTCACCGCCAAGCCCGGCACCAGCGAGGACGCGCTGCTCGCCCAGGTCCAGCCCAAGGTGCCGTCCGGCCAGCACTTCGACGTCGAGACGGGCGCCAAGCTCAAGGCCGACGAGCAGGCGATGATCACCAAGACCACCGACAGCATGCGCACCATGCTGCTGGTCTTCGCCGGGATCTCGCTCTTCGTCGGCATCTTCATCATCGCCAACACCTTCACCATGCTGGTCGCCCAGCGCACCAAGGAACTCGCGCTGCTACGGGCGATCGGCGCCAGCCGCAAGCAGGTCACCCGCTCGGTGCTGGTCGAGGCCCTGGCGATCGGCACCGTCGCGGCGCTGGCCGGGCTGCTCGCCGGCATCGGGATCGGCGCCGGCATGCAGGCCCTGATGAGCCAGCTGAACGAGAACATGCCGCACGGCACGCTGGTCATCAAGCCGCTCACCATCGCGGTGACCCTGGCCGTCGGCGTCCTGGTGACGGTGCTGTCCGCCCTGCTGCCGGCCGTGCGCGCCTCCCGGATCGCCCCGGTGGCGGCGATGAGCAGCGGCGACCAGCCGACCAGCCAGAAGAGCCTGCTGGTCCGCAACGCGATCGGCTCGGCGCTCACCGCCGGCGGCCTCGCGCTGATCGGCTTCGGCGCCTCCACCGGCAACGACAGCGGCCGCCTGCCGGTCGGCCTCGGCGCCCTGCTCGCCCTGATCGGCGTGTTCGTCCTGCTGCCGCTGCTCTCCCGCCCGGTGGTCGCACTGATCGGCCCGCTGCTGCGCGGGCTCGGCGGCACCCCGGGCAAGCTCGCCCAGCAGAACGCGGTCCGCAACCCGCGCCGCACCGCGTCCACCGCCGCCGCGCTCACCATCGGCCTGACCCTGGTCAGCGGCCTCACCGTGATCGGTGCCTCGGTCGGCGGCGCGATCGACAAGGCCGTCACCAGCTCGATGAAGTCCGACTACATGGTCTCGGGCGCCAACCACATGAGCCTGTCCGAGCAGGTGCCCGGTGAGATCGCCAAGGCCCCCGGGGTGGCCGCCTCCTCCGCGGTGACGACCGCCAGGTGGGAGCTCGACGGCACCGGCGTGGCGATCACCGGCATGGACGCCGGCTCCTTCGACCAGCTCGCCGAGGTCAAGCTGACCAGCGGCGCCACCGCCGCCCTCGGCCAGGGCAAGGTCCTGGTGGACCAGGAGCTCGCCACGAAGCTCCACGTCACCGCCGGCTCGACGATGGCGGTCTCCTACCCGGACCAGTCCACCGGTCAGCTCACCGTCGGCGGCGTGTACGAGAAGGGCGGCATGCTCGGCTCGGTCCTGCTGGCCAACAGCGAGGTCGCCAAGCACGAGGCGAAGCCCTACATCACCGACGTCCTGGTCAAGGGCAAGGACGGCGCCACCGCCGCGCTCAAGCAGTCCCTCAAGGACGCCACCGGCGCCAACCCGGTGATCGACGTCAAGTCCAAGCAGGACGTCCGCGACGACTTCAGCCAGACCATCACCTTCGCGCTGAACCTGATGTACGGCCTGCTGGCGATGTCCGTGCTGGTCGCGATCCTGGGCGTGATCAACACGCTGGCGATGTCGGTCTTCGAGCGCAAGCGCGAGATCGGGATGCTGCGGGCGATCGGCCTGGACCGCCGGGGCATCAAGCGGATGGTCCGCCTGGAGTCCGTGGTGATCTCGCTGTTCGGCGCCGGCATCGGCCTGCTGCTCGGCTGCTTCATCGCCTGGGCGATCAACGGCACCCTGAAGTCCAGCCTGAGCGGCCTGACCACCGTCCTGCCGTTCGGCCAGCTGGCGCTGTTCCTGGCCCTGGCCGGGGTGGTCGGCCTGGTCGCCGCGATCTGGCCCGCCCGCCGGGCGTCCAAGCTGGACATCCTGGAGAGCATCAAGACCGACTGACCGCCCCTCACGGGCCCGCCCAGCGGGCGGACGACGAGAAAGGGCCCCTGCCGGAGGGTTTCGGCAGGGGCCCTTCTACTTCTGTACTCCGCCCGGTCGCACGGCCGGCTGAGCACCACGGAGGTCGTGGTCCGGCGACACTGCCGGGCGGAGGGCCTCCGACTCATACCCCGGTGCTCCCACACCGGGGTCGCAGTCGCTTACTTGCTGGCGAGTTCCTTCTCGGCGGCCGGCTTGGCGGCCTCCACGGGCTTCGTGGGCGCCGTGACCTCCTGGATCGGCAGGCGCGGCTGCTCCATCTGGGAGAGGCCGACCATCTCGCGCTTCAGGAACATGGCCAGCGTCCAGTCGGTGAAGACCCGGACCTTGCGGTTCATGGTCGGGACCATGGCGCCGTGGTAAGCGCGGTGGAACCACCAGGCCAGGCGGCCCTTCAGCTTGACCTTGCCGAAGAGGATCGCGACGCCCTTGTGCAGGCCCAGGCCGGCGACCGCACCGAGGTTCTTGTGCTCGTAGTTCTTCTGCGGGAAGCCCCGCATGCCCGAGATGACGTTGTCACCGAGGACGGCGGCCTGGCGCACGGCGTGCTGCGCGTTCGGCGGGCACCAGGCGCCCTCGCCGGAGGCGAGGTCCGGGACCTGGGCGTTGTCGCCGGCGGACCAGACGTAGTCGAAGCCCTGGACCTGGAGGGTCGGCGCGGTGTCGACGTGGCCGCGCGGGCCCAGCGGCAGGCCGAAGTTGGCCAGCACCGGGTTCGGCTTCACGCCGGCCGTCCACACGATGGTGGAGGCGTCCATCTCCAGGCCGTTCTTCAGCACCACGTGCTGGTCGACGCAGGAGTCCATCGAGGTCTCGATGTAGACCTCGATCTTCCGCTCCTCGAGCTTCTCCTTGGTCCACAGACCGAGGTCCGGGCCCATCTCCGGGAGGATGCGGTTGGCCGCCTCCACCAGGACGAAGCGCATGTCGTCACGGCTGACGGTCTTGTAGATCTTGGCGGCGTCGCGCGCCATGTCCTCGACCTCGGCGATCGTCTCGACACCGGCGAAGCCGCCGCCGATGACGACGAAGGTCAGGGCCTTGCGGCGGACCTCCTCGTCGGCGGTGGACTCGGCCTTGTCGAGCTGGGCCATGACGTGGTTGCGGAGGCTGATGGCCTCCTCCACCGTCTTCATGCCGATGCCGTGCTCCGCCAGACCCGGGATCGGGAAGGTGCGGGAGACCGAGCCGGTCGCGACGACCAGGTACTCGAAGGGCAGCTCGTAGCTGTCGCCGGCCGCGGGCTGGATGGTGGCGACCTTGCGGGCGTGGTCCACACCGGTGACCGCACCGGTGAGCACCTCCGCCTTCTTGAGGGCGCTGCGCAGCGGCGCGACGAGGTTGCGGGGCGCGACGTTGCCGCCGGCCGCCTCGGGGAGGAAGGGCAGGTACGTCATGTACGACCGCGGGTCCACGACCGTGACGGTCGCTTCGCCGTAACGCATCTTCTTGAGGATGCGCATCGCGGCATACAGGCCGACGTAACCACCGCCGACAATGAGGATGCGAGGACGCTCCGTGGTGCTCATATCCGAAAGTATCCAGCACCGTCCGGAGCAGCCTTCGTGAGCCCGGTCACAAGCTTCTGGACACCCCGTGCTACACTGCGCGGCCGCAAATCCGGGCCCAGCGCGTCGGCTCACGGCCTTGGGTGCCCCCTCGTGGGCGCACGCCGGAATACCACCCTGCTGAGCAGCAACGATCCGTACGGCGCCCGGGTTCCCGCTCGTGATTTCGATTTTCAAACCTCAACCGAGGCTTGACCTGCGATCCAGGGGTCGTCACGGCGAGCAGACCTTCGGTCCCACATTTCGGACGTAGCGGGCGAGCGGGTGCGACGAATGACTGGATCGCCATGTGAAGAAATTCACGAACTTTCCCGCACCGGTCCGGGCGCGCCCCGGCCCCGGACCCCCGAAAGGGGTGCCGGGGCCGGTCGGGTAAGGCTCGCAGGAGGTCAGGACGCCATACTCCAGGCGATGCCGTCCAGGATGTCGTGCTCGCTCACGACCACCTCGGCCGCGCCCGTCCGCTCCATGATCTCCAGCAGCTCCAGCGCGCCGGCCGCGATCACGTCCACCCGGCCCGGGTGCATCGACGGGATGGCCGCGCGCTCGGCGTGGGTGGCACCCAGCAGCTCACGGGCGATCCCGGCGACCCGCTCCCGGCCGATCCGCGAGTGGTGGATCGCCGCCGAGTCGTAGGCCGGCAGGTCCTGGGCGATCGCGGACACCGTGGTGACCGTCCCGGCCAGGCCCACCAGGGTGGCCGCGCCGCGCAGCGGGACGACCTCCTCGGCCTTGTCCAGCTCGGCCCGCACGTGCGCCCGGGCCGTCTCGATCTGCTCCGGCGAGGGCAGCTCGGCGCCGCCGAAGTGCCGCTCGGTGAGCCGGACGCAGCCGATGTCCACCGAGCGCGCCGCCTGCACGTCCGCACCGCCCAGCACGAACTCGGTCGAGCCGCCGCCGAGGTCGAACACCAGGTACGGCGCCGGGAACTGGCCGCCGGTCAGCTCCTTGGTGGCGCCCACGAAGGACAGGTGCGCCTCCTCCTCGCCGCTCACCACCTCGGGCTCGACGCCCAGGATCGCGCGCACGCCCTCGACGTACTCGTCGCTGTTCTCGGCGTCCCGCGAGGCGCTGGTGGCGACGAAGCGGGTGCGCTCCGGGCCGACCCCGAACCCGGCGATGACCTCCCGGTACTCGCGGCAGGCCGCGAAGGTGCGGGCCAGCGCGTCCGGGTGCAGCCGGCCGGTCTGGTCCACGCCCTGGCCCAGCCGGTTGATGATCATGCGGCGGTCGAGGTCGGTGATCTCCCCGGTGGCCGGGTCCAGGTCGGCGACCAGCAGCCGGATCGAGTTGGTGCCGCAGTCGATCGCGGCCACCCGGGTCATGCTCACGCGGACTCCCCGGGGTCGGACTCCTCGGCGGCCCGCTTCTTCGCGGCGCGCTCGGCGGCCTTCTGCTGCTTGGCCTCGATCACGGCCTGGTGGTCCTGCTCCTTGGCCCGGTTGCGGGCGACCCGCCCACCGGCGGCCTCGACCTCGGCCGGGGAGACGCAGGGGCCCTTGGCCCACCAGTCCTCCAGCAGGCCGATCGCCTCGTCGCCGAGCGGGTTGACGCCCTCGCCGGCCGCCAGCGAGTGGCCGACCAGCACGTGCAGGCACTTCACCCGGTCCGGCATGCCACCGGCGCTCGGGAAGCCCTCCAGCACCTCGATGGCGTCGCGCCGGGCGATGTAGTCCTCGTGCGCCTTCTGGTAGGCGGCGGCCAGCTCCGGGTCCTCGGCGAGCCGGGCGGTCTGCTCCTTCATCACGCCGTCCGCCTCCAGGGTGCCGATCAGCGAGGCGGCCTTGGGGCAGGTCAGGTAGTACAGCGTCGGGAACGGCGTGCCGTCCGGCAGTCGGGGGGCCGTCTCCACGACGTCCGGGTTGCCGCAGGGGCAGCGGTGCGCCACGCCGCGCAGGCCGCGCGGCACCCGGCCGAGCTGGGCGGCGATGGCGGCGACGTCGGCGTCGGAGACGGCGGGGTGGTTCTCAGTGGTCATGGGGGGAGGTGTCTCCAGCGGGGGACGGTGGGAGCGGACGGGGGGAGGCGGGGGCCGGGGCGGCGGCGTCGGTGGTGTCGGCGGCGTCGACCGAGTCCCAGATGCTGGCGTACCAGGGCTTGGCGGCCCGCGCCGAGCCGCCGGACGCGCCGTCGAAGGCGGCCGAGCCGGCGGCGGCAGCGGAACCGGTGGCGGACGCCGAGGGCCGGGCCGCGGCCGGACCGGCCGGATCCACCGCGATGTACGGGGTCTCCCCCGGCATCGCGTAGTGCAGCCGGGCGCGGGCCTGCGCCTTGACGTACTCGGGGTCCTGCCAGCGGGCCTTCTCCCGGCGCAGCTGCTCGACCTGCTGGCGGGAGCGGTCGGCCTTCGCCTGCTGGGCGGAGATCTCGGCGCGCTGGGAGATGAACTGCCGCGTCGGGTAGGCGAGGATCGCCACTAGCGAGCAGAGCACCAGGACGAGGACGGTCGCCCGGCTCGTGAAGCGAGGCCGGGCCGCCAAGCCCGGGATCCTCCAGCCTGCCATCTCCCGTTCCCCTCCTGGTCGCGACGGTGCCCCGCCGTCCACCCTACGGGGTGAACGGCGGGGCACCGGTCAGGCGTGCTCACCGGTCGGCGGAGCGACCGTGCTCGCCGCTCCGAGGAGCGGCTGAGCTTGCTGCTCCGCGGAGCGGCTGTGCTTGCTACTCCGCGGAACGGCTGTGCTTGCTATTCCGCGGAACGGAAACGCGGGAAGGCGCCGCGGCCGGCGTACTCGGCGGCGTCGTCGAGGATCTCCTCGATGCGCAGCAGCTGGTTGTACTTGGCGACGCGCTCGGAGCGGGCCGGGGCGCCGGTCTTGATCTGGCCGCAGTTGGTGGCGACGGCCAGGTCGGCGATGGTGACGTCCTCGGTCTCGCCGGAGCGGTGCGACATCATGCAGCGGTAGCCGTTGCGCTGGGCCAGCTCGACGGCGTCCAGGGTCTCGGTCAGCGAGCCGATCTGGTTCACCTTCACCAGCAGCGCGTTGGCGGTGCCGGTCTCGATGCCCCTGGCCAGGCGGGCCGGGTTGGTGACGAACAGGTCGTCGCCGACCAGCTGGACCTTGTCGCCCAGCTTGACGGTCATGGCCTTCCAGCCGTCCCAGTCCGACTCGTCCAGCGGGTCCTCGATGGAGACCAGCGGGTAGGCGTCGACCAGCTCGGCGTAGTACTCGATGAGCTCGGCGGCGGAGATGGCCTTGCCCTCGAACTGGTAGGCGCCGTCCTCGTAGAACTCGGACGCGGCGACGTCCAGGGCGAGCGCGATGTCGCGGCCGGGCACGTAGCCGGCCTTCTGGATGGCCTCGGTGATGAGGTCCAGGGCCTCGCGGTTGCTGTCCAGGTTCGGCGCGAAGCCGCCCTCGTCGCCGAGGCCGGTGGACAGGCCGCGCTCCTTCAGCACGCCCTTGAGGGTGTGGTAGACCTCGACGCCCCAGCGGACGGCCTCGGAGAAGGACTCCGCGCCGATCGGGGCGATCATGAACTCCTGGATGTCGACGTTGGAGTCCGCGTGCGAACCGCCGTTGAGGATGTTCATCATCGGAACGGGCAGCACGTGCGCGTTCGGGCCGCCCAGGTAGCGGAACAGCGGCAGGTCGCTGGCCTCGGAGGCGGCGTGCGCCACGGCCAGCGAGACGCCCAGGATCGCGTTGGCGCCGAGCGAGGACTTGTCCGGGGTGGCGTCCAGGTCGAGCATGGCCTGGTCGATCAGGCGCTGCTCGGTGGCGTCGTAGCCGACCAGCTCCGGGCCGATCTGCTCGATGACGGCCAGGACGGCCTTCTCCACGCCCTTGCCGAAGTAGCGGTTCTTGTCACCGTCGCGCAGCTCCAGCGCCTCGAAGGCGCCGGTGGAGGCACCCGACGGGACAGCGGCACGACCGGTGCTGCCGTCGTCGAGGCCGACCTCGACCTCGACCGTGGGGTTGCCACGCGAGTCGAGAATCTCACGGGCTACGACGACATCGATGGACGGCACGAGGCATCTCCTTGCGGAAGCAGGGTCCGGCTGACGTTGGGTGCTGCCGGCGGGACGATTGCGGAGTCGTTACGACCAGAGCCTAACCGCCCCGGCCCCCGGGGCCGCGCTGGCCTCGGTCCCGTCTCAGCGTGTGGCCCGGCTACCCACCAGTAGTTCACCTGCTTGCCCGATCGAAGCGGGCGAATACGGGGGAATGCGGGCGAAGGGGGACGGCGCCCGTCCCCCTTCGCCCGCAGGGCGCGGGCCGCTCAGGGCCCGGGCCGCTCAGCCGAGGTGCAGCACCTGGCCGGGCATGATCAGGTTGGGGTTGCCGCCGACGGTGCCGCGGTTGCCGTCGTACACCGACTGCCAGCCGCCGGACACGCCCTGGGCGGCGGCGATCGTCGACAGCGTGTCGCCGGCCCGGACGGTGTAGTCGTGACCGCCCTGCGCGGCGGCGGGCTGCGCGGCCGGGGCGGACTGTGCGGGCTGCGCGGCGCGGGGCGCGTACTGCGGCTGGGCGGCGGGCTGGCCCGCGTACTGCTGGTAGACGCTCTGGTGGCTGGTCCAGTACCAGGCGCCGTTGTTCTGGTACCAGTACACCTTCGCGTCGGCGTCCCAGCCGGCCTTGCCGGAGAAGCCCTGGGTCTGCGGCTGCGTCTGCTGCGGGGCCTGCTGGACGGGCTGCTGGGCGGCCGGCTTCGGGGCGGCCTGCTGGACCGGCTGCTGGGCGGGCTTCGGGGTCTGCGCCTGCTGGGTCGGCTTGGCGGCGGACTGCTTGGCGGGCTTGGCGTCCGTGGAGGTGTCCACGGAGGCCGGGGCGCCGCCCTTGCTCAGACCGGCCTTCTGGGAGCAGACGGGCCAGGCGCCCGGGCCCTGCGAGGCCAGCACCTTCTCGGCGACCGAGATCTGCTGCGCCTTGCTGGCCTGGTTGGCCTGCGGGGCGTAGGAGGTGCCGCCGTACGCCTTCCAGGTGCTGGGCGTGAACTGCAGGCCGCCGGAGAAGCCGTTGCCGGTGTTGATGCTCCAGTTGCCGCCGCTCTCGCACTGGGCGACGGCGTCCCAGGTGGAGGCCGGGGCGGCGGAGGCGCCGGTGGCGGTGAGGAGCGGCATCGCGAGTCCGACGCCGGCCACACCGGCGACGGCGATGGCCTTCTCGGTCTGGGTGCGACGACGGTGGCGGCCAGTTCCAACGAACAGCATGACGAGGTCCCTCTCCGCACGCCTGCGAGGTGAGCTGTCGGGTTCGGACCGGGAGGTGGCCCGGCCGCCGAAAGCGGAAACGATTCCGCTCGGGCGGCTTCACCCCAAGCCGTTGGGGAACGGCAACAAACCTGGTTCCCCCGCCCCTGCCCAGGGTCTGGTCGGTTTCCCGTGACGCGGCGGGCAGGATTCGGCGTTCCGCGCACGAGGTCCGCAGCTGCGAACTCCAGGGAGAGTAGACAGATCATCAGACCAATAACAAGCTCATATCACCGATATCACACACAAATTACGGCGCGTGGTCAATCGCCTACCAACGGCGGCGGTATGTCCGGATTAATGCGGGTTCAGACCTGGCTCCACGAGCCGCCGGAGACGCGCCGTCAGCGTGTCGGAGCGTCGGCCGACGTGACCGGCGCGTGCGGAGAGCGGGCCTCCGGTGTGAATTCGACCGGGAGTTCCCGCAGGCCACGCATGATCAGGCCGCCCCGCCAGCGCAGGTTCTCCGGGCTTTCCGCGAGCCGCAGGTCCGGCAGCCGGGAAAGCAGCGTGGTCAGTGCGCTCCGCCCCTCCAGGCGGGCCAGCGGGGCGCCGATGCAGTAGTGGATCCCGTGGCCGAAACCCAGGTGCGGATTGTCCGTGCGGGCCAGGTCCAGGGTGTTCTCGTCCGCGAACCTGGCCGGATCGCGATCCGCCGCGGCCAGCACCACCAGCACCGGATCGCCCACCGGGATGTCCACCCCGCCGATCGACAGCGGCCGCGTCGCGAAGCGCCACGTCGCCATCTCCACCGGCCCGTCGTAGCGCAGGAGTTCCTCGATCCCGGTGTCCAGCAGCGCCGTCTCGCCGCGCACCACCGACTCCTGCAGCAGCCTGCGCTGCTCCGGGTTGCGCAGCAGCGCGTACGTGCCGTTGCCGATCAGGTTGACGGTCGTCTCGAACCCCGCGAACAGGAGGATGAACGCCATCGCGGCGGCCTCGTTCTCGTTCAGGTGCTCGCCGTGGTCGCTCGCCCGGATCAGGCCCGAGATCAGGTCCTCGCCCGGATCCGCCCGCTTGCGGTGGATCAGCTCCAGCAGGTACGCCCGCATCCGCTTCACCGCCCGCCCCACGCCGCCGCGTTGGCCGCCGCCGTGCCGGATCATCATCCCGGCCCAGTCCCGGAAGTCGTCCTGGTCCTCGGCCGGCACGCCCAGCAGGTCGCAGATCGCGTAGATGGGGAGCGGGAACGCGAACTCGTGGATCAGGTCCGCCGAACCGCGCTGCGCGAAGCCGTCGATCAGCCGGTCCGTGAGCTGCTGCACCCGCGGCTCGAACTCCGCCACCCGGCGCGGCGTGAACGCCTTCGACACCAGCCGGCGCAGCCGGGTGTGGTCCGGCGGGTCGATGTTCAGCAGATGCGTCATCAAGTCCGCCTGGCGCTCCCCCGGAATTCCCACCCGCCCGGTGCGGTGCGCCTGCTCGCTGTGGTGCGCCGGGTTCTTCGACAGCCTGCTGTCCGCCAGCGCCTGCCGCGCGTCCGCGTAGCGGGTCACCAACCAGGCCTCCACCCCGCTCGGCAGCGTCGTGCGGTGCACCGGGGCGTGCTCGCGCAACCAGGCGTAGGCGGGGTACGGATCGGTGGCGAACTCCCAGGTGAAGAGCTGCGGGGCGGCGGGGTCGGGCTGCACTGGCATGCGTCGACCGTATCCGGTGGGTCGGGGCCGCACCGCCTCCGGCGACCCCGACCGGCGGAGCCGGATCGTCGACACCCGGCGGACGGCCCGCCAACGCTCCGTGGACGCCTCGTGGACGGTCCGTGGACAGCTCTTGGACAGCTCTTGGCCGGGTGGCGGGCGTGACCCTGGTCACCTGAGGGGTAATCCCTGTTGCGGAGGGTCAGGACCTGCCTACGATCCTCCGCAGAAATCGTGGGCGCCGGTGCGGTGTCGCCCACAGGGAGGAGCAGACCATGCGGGTCAGCGGGTCAGTCGTCGTCATCGCGGTACTCGACGGCGGATCGGGAGCCGAGCTCGCCCGCCGGTTCGCCGCCGCCGGAGCCGCCGGAGTGCTGATCGCCGACCAGCGGGCCGGCGTCGCCGAGGACCTCGCCACCGAACTCGACCGGCCGGGCTGCCCCGTCGTCGGCGTCGGCGGCGACATCCGCCGCCCCAGCGACATCGCCGCCCTCGTCGACACCGCCGAGAAGCACCTCGGCCCCATCGACCTGTTCTGCGTCGCCGGCCCCGACGGCGAGCGGATCGTCTCCCTCGCCGAACTGCCCGCCCGCCTCGACCTCGAACGCCTCGCCGAACTCCTCGCCCTCGTCGGCGAGGCCATCGGCGAAGTCGTCCCCCGGCAGCGGCGGCCGATCGAGAACACCGCCACCGCCGCCTGAGGCCCCGCCCGGGCCCGCTACTCGCCGACCGGCTTGAGGCCCTCGGCCGCGCGCACCGCGTCCCGGTAACCGCGCGCGGCCGAGCGCAGCGCCGCGTCCACGTCCACCCCGGCGTCGTGCGCCCGCTGGGCCACCGCCAGCAGCAGCCGGCCCGCCGACTGCGCCGTCAGCTCCGCCGGCAGCGCGTACGGCTCGTCCGGCACGCCCGCGAAGCCCGCCCGGCGCACCCGAGACACCAGCTTCGCCGCGTACGCCAGCGACGGCAGCCCGGCCGGCACGCCGTCCAGCACCGACTCCCGGTCCGCCTTCTCGGCCGCCTTCAGCTGCTCCCAGTTCGCCTCCACCTCGGCGGCGCCCTCCGCCTCGACGTCCCCGAACACGTGCGGGTGCCGGTACATCAGCTTCTCGACGATGTCACCGGCCACGTCGTCGATCGAGAACGCCTCCTCCGGGTGCTCCTCGGCGATCCGGGAGTGGAAGAACACCTGGAGCAGCACGTCGCCCAACTCCTCGCGCAGCGTCTCCCGGTCCCCCTCCTCGATCGCCTCGACCAGCTCGTACGCCTCCTCGACCAGGTACTTCACCAGGCTCTCGTGCGTCTGCTCGGCGTCCCACGGGCAACCGCCCGGCGAGCGCAGCCGGTCCATCACCGACACCAGGTCCAGCAGCCGCGCCCCCGGCAGGTCGTACGACCCCGGCAGCACCTCGATCTCCGGCACCTCACCGGCGTGCTCCACCGCCAGCCGCGCCAGCGCGTCCGTCAGCCCCGGATCCCCGTCCGGGCTGCCCAGCCACACCGTCGGCCCGGCCCCGCCCGGCTGCCCGGTCAGCAGCCGCGCCAGTGCCGGCGCCGACCCCGCCGCCACGACCTCGACCTCCACCCCGGCCTGCCGCACCGCCGCCACCTGCGGATGCCCCGCGTCCGCCGCCAGCACCCGTCCTGCCGACCGCAGTGCCTCCCACGCCGGCCACGCCAGCAATCCGGGGGCCACCCGGTGGGTGGTCGTCAGCAGGATCAGCTTCGCGTCCGGAACATTCGTCGTCACACCCCGAACCTACCCGCCGCCCGCCCGGGGCGGGGACGAGGCGGGAACGGGGCGGACGGTGGGGCGGGCGGGGGCTACTTCTTCGACCCCGCCAGGTCGTCGAACATCGCCGACAGGAACTCGCTGCACCAGCCCAGCAGATCCCGCCCGACCAGCGGCTTGCCGCCGATCCGCCCGGTGCTCGGCCGCGGCACCAGCAGCTGCTGGGCGGCCGCCTTGACCTGGCTGCGCGGGTAGAGCCGGTTCAGCCGCAGCTGCTGGGACTCCCGCAGCTCCACCGGCCCGAACCGGACGTTGGCCCCCTGGAGGGTGATGTCCGCGATGCCGCAGCGCCGGGCGTACAGCCGCAGCGCCGCGACCAGCAGCAGGTTCTCCACCGGCTCGGGCAGTTTGCCGTAGCGGTCGACGAGCTCGTCCCGGACCTGCTGGATGTCCGCCTCCGAGTTGACCGCCGCGATCGAGCGGTACGCCTGCAGCCGCAGCCGCTCGCCGGGCGCGTAGTCGTGCGGCACGTGCGCGTCGACCGGCAGCTCGATCTTCACCTCCAGCGGCTCCTCCTCCGGCTCGCCGCCGTTCGCCAGCGACTCGCGGAACTCGGCCACCGCCTCGCCGACCATCCGCATGTAGAGGTCGAAGCCGACGCCCGCGATGTGCCCGGACTGCTCGCCGCCGAGCAGGTTGCCGGCGCCGCGGATCTCCAGGTCCTTCATCGCCACGTACATGCCGGCGCCCATCTCGGTGTGCTGGGCGATGGTGGCCAGGCGCTCGTGCGCGGTCTCGGTGAGCGGCTTCTCCGGCGGGTACAGCATGTACGCGTAGCCGCGCTCGCGGCCCCGGCCGACCCGGCCGCGCAGCTGGTGCAGCTGGGAGAGGCCGAAGGTGTCCCCGCGCTCGACGATCAGGGTGTTGGCGTTGGAGATGTCGATGCCGGACTCCACGATCGTGGTCGACACCAGGACGTCGAACTCCTTCTCCCAGAAGTCGACGACGACCTTCTCCAGCTGGTTCTCCCCCATCTGCCCGTGCGCGGTGGCGATCCGCGCCTCGGGGACGAGGTCCTTGAGCCGGGCGGCCGCCTTGTCGATCGACTCCACCCGGTTGTGGATGTAGAACACCTGGCCCTCGCGCAGGAGTTCGCGACGGATCGCGGCCGAGATCTGCTTCTCGTCGTAGGGGCCGACGAAGGTCAGCACCGGGTGCCGCTCCTCCGGCGGGGTGGTGATGGTGGACATCTCGCGGATGCCGGTGACGGCCATCTCCAGGGTGCGCGGGATCGGCGTCGCGGACATGGTGAGCACGTCGACGTTGGCGCGCAGCTTCTTCAGCTGCTCCTTGTGCTCGACGCCGAAGCGCTGCTCCTCGTCGACGATGACCAGGCCGAGGTCCTTGAACCTGGTCTCGGAGGAGAACAGCCGGTGGGTACCGATGACGACGTCCACCGAGCCCTCGAACAGGCCCTCCAGCACGGCCTTGGCCTCGCTGTCGCTCTGGAACCGGGAGAGCGCCTTCACCGACACCGGGAAGTTCGCGTACCGCTCGGCGAAGGTGGAGAAGTGCTGCTGCACCAGCAGCGTGGTCGGCACCAGCACCGCCACCTGCTTGCCGTCCTGCACCGCCTTGAACGCGGCGCGCACCGCGATCTCGGTCTTGCCGTAGCCGACGTCGCCGCAGATCAGCCGGTCCATCGGGACGGACTTCTCCATGTCGGACTTGACCTCGGCGATGGTGGTCAGCTGGTCCGGCGTCTCCGCGTACGGGAAGGCGTCCTCCAGCTCGCGCTGCCAGGGGGTGTCCGGGCCGAAGGTGTGGCCGGGGGCGGCCATCCGGGCCGAGTACAGCTTGATCAGGTCGGCGGCGATCTCCTTGACCGCCTTCTTGGCCCGCTGCTTGGTCTTCGCCCAGTCCGCGCCGCCGAGCCGGTGCAGCGTCGGGGCCTCGCCGCCGACGTACTTGGTGACCTGGTCGAGCTGGTCGGTCGGCACGAACAGCCGGTCGCCGGGGTGGCCGCGCTTGGCCGGGGCGTACTCCAGCACCAGGTACTCGCGGGTGGCGCCCTGGACGGTGCGCTGCACCATCTCGACGTACCGGCCGACGCCGTGCGCCTCGTGGACGACGTAGTCGCCGGCGGCCAGGGCCAGCGGGTCGATCGCGTTGCGGCGCCGGGACGGCATCCGGCGCATGTCCTTGGTGGAGGACTTCTGGCCGGACAGGTCGGTCTCGGTGATGACCGTGAGTTTCAGGGCCTCGTCGACGAAGCCGTGCTCGATCGAGCCGCAGGAGACGTAGACGACGTCCCGGGTGGGCGCCTCGGCGAGGTCGGCGACCAGCCGGGCCGGGATGCCCTCGTTGCCGAGCACCTCGGCGAGCCGGGAGGCGGGCCCGTGGCCCTCCGTCACCATCACGACCCGCCAGTCGGCGGCCAGCCGCTCCTTGGCGTCGGCGATCGCCCGGGCGGTGTCGCCCCGGTAGGCCTCGACGGCGTGCATGCCGAGGGTGAGCGTGTTGGCGTCGCCGTGCCAGTCAGCGGCTCCGCCGCGGGCAAGCACCTCGTTCACGGTGGACTCGCTGGTCGCGAACGGGCTGACCGACCACCAGGGCAGGCCGATCTCGGCGGCGTGCTCGCGCACCTCGGCGAGCGAGCGCAGCGAGGCGGCGGAGACGTCGATGGTCTCCAGGTCGATCGGCCGGTCCCCGCCGGCCGCGGCCGCCACCCAGGAGGCGTGCAGGAACTCCTGGCTGGTCGCCACCAGGTCGGCGGCCCGGGTGCGGACCCGCTCGGGGTCGCAGACCACGGCGACCGAGCCGAGCGGCAGCACGTCCATCAGCAGTTCCATGTCGTCCACCAGGACGGGCGCCAGCGACTCCATGCCCTCGACCGCGATGCCCTCGGCGATCTTGTCCAGGATCTCGGCCAGCCCGGGGTGCGCAGCGGCCAGCTCGGCGGCCCGCGCCCGCACCTCGTCGGTGAGCAGCAGCTCACGGCAGGGCGGCGCCCACAGGCCGTGCTGGGCGATCTCCAGCGAGCGCTGGTCGGCGACCTTGAAGTAGCGGATCTCCTCGACGTCGTCGCCCCAGAACTCCACCCGCAGCGGGTGCTCCTCGGTCGGCGGGAAGACGTCCAGGATGCCGCCGCGGACGGCGAACTCACCGCGCTTCTCGACCAGTTCGACGCGCGCGTAGGCGGCGGCGGAGAGCCGTCGGGCGACCTCCTCCAGGTCGTGCGACTCGCCGCGCTGGACGGCCACCGGCTCCAGCTCGGCCAGCCCCTTGACCTGCGGCTGGAGCACCGAGCGGACCGGCGCGACGACCACCTGCACCGGACCGGCCGCCGGGTCGTCCGCCCGCGGGTGCACGATCCGGCGCAGCACGGCCAGCCGGCGCCCGACGGTGTCCGAGCGGGGCGACAGCCGCTCGTGCGGCAGGGTCTCCCAGGCCGGGTACTCGGCGACCGCGTCCGGCGGCAGCAGCGAGCGCAGCGAGGCGGCGAGGTCCTCGGCCTCCCGGCCGGTCGCGGTGACGGCGAGCACCGGACGGCCCCGCTCGCCGGCGGCCTGGCCGGCCAGCGCGCGGGCGAGCGCGGCGATGGCGAACGGCCGGGCGGCGGGCGGTCCGACCAGGTCCAGGTGGCGGCGGCCGCCGGCCGCGGCTCCGGTGGCGGTCGCCGCCTCGATGGCCTCGGCGAGCGCCGAGTCCCGCGCGACGACATCGAGCAGTCCGGTCAGACTCATCAGGGTCTCTTCTTCGTCCCGTGGCTGGTGCTGCCTCCGGGCGGCAGAGGCCTGCCGGGGCAACGCGAACGGCCCGGCACGCCGAGCGGCCGGGGGTATCCAGCCTACGCCGCGGCACGGACGCACACGCGGCGTACGGCCCGGCGGGGCCGGGCGGGAACGAACCACCGTCCGGGGCGACGAACGACCCCGGACGGAGCCCGCGACCGGACCGCGACCGGACCGCGGACGAACCACTGGACGGAACACCGGACCGGCCGGTGGACGAACCGTCCGGCCCCTGGTCAGATTCGGCTCCGCGATCTGCCACGAACTGGACATACTCCTGTCACTGCCTGTCCATGGAGATCGCGCACCATGGTGAATGTGCCCGCCGCACCCAACCGTGGGGGATGGCTGTGGCGGCACTGTCGCACCCCCGATGGGGGTCGGAGGTGCGAGGCCGGGCGACCCTGGGTGGGGGCGCCCGCCCAAGCGCCGGGAACCGTGGCGCCCTTTCCTGGAGGGCGCCACGGGTCTCGGCCTCACTCGTGGTCGCCGCCCTGCCGGACCGCGTTCCGGCCCGCCGCCGCCACCAGGCGTGCGGCGACTACCGGCGCGACAGGTCGACGCCGTACCGCTCCTCTTCGATTCGCCGCCCCGGCCGGGGACCCGCGCCCGCCCATCGACCCCAACCCCAAAGGCCCGACACCCCCCCCCCGCGGGGGGGCGGGCCCCCGGGCGCCAAACAACCCCCGCGTGACGCGCGCGCCCC
>NZ_JBHWIO010000124.1:0-3091 GCF_042732075.1 Kitasatospora sp. NPDC059812 | reverse complement strand
GCCCCGGGGTCCCCCCCCCCCCCCACCTCTTCGTCGCCCCCCCCCGGCCGGCCCCCGGCGCGGGCCCCTCGACCGCAACGCGAAGGCCCTGACCGCCCCAGCGGGAGCGGTCAGGGCCCAGGACGCGAAGCTCACCCGGCTGATCGCGGGCGAGCCGCCGGCGCGGCGGTCAGCGACGCCGGTAGCTCACCGTGTTCGGGGTGGCGTAGCCGGCACCGTCGTCCACGATGACGATCTTCGGGATGATCCGGGTCTCGTCCTGCGGCTCCTTCTCGGCGCCTTCGCCGTCGCCGTCGGCCTCCCCCGACCGGGGCGGTCCGACCGGCTTCGGCGGCGCCGCGGCCGGCACGACCGGACCGGTCGCCACCGCCCCGGCGGGCGCGCTGGAACCGCTCGCGGCCCCGGCGACGGAGGCCCCGCCCACGACCGGCATCCGCAGCCCGGCCGCCGGCTTCTCCCGCGCGGCTGGCGCGGCCGGCGCGGTCGGCGCGACGGCCTTCCGCAGGTCGGCCACCTCGATCTCGCCGGTGTCCGCCTCCGAGTCCACCGGCGCCGCGTCCACCGGCCCCGCGTCGGCGACCGCGTCCGCGACCCGCCGGGCGTCCGCCGGCCCGGCGACCGCCGCCGCCAGCCGCTCCGGCTCGATGGCGCCGACCGCCGCGCCGGTGAGCGAGGCCAGCGTGGCCTTGATGTGGTCCAGGTGCTTCTGCACGGTCTCCAGACGGCCGTCGAACTCGCCCTGCTCGCGTTCGCTCGCCGCGTTGATCCGCTCGGCCTCCCGGCGGGCCTGCTCGATCAGCTGGTCGGCCTTGGCCTGGGCGTCGGTCTCCAGCTGCTTGATCCGGCCGAGCACGGTCTCCCGGTGCTGCTCGGCCTCCTTGACCCGGCGCTCGGCGGTCGCGGAGACCTGGGCGTCCTCGGCGTCGGCCTTGGTCTGGGCCTGGGCGAAGGTCTCGTCGGCCTTGCGGCGCAGCTCGGCGAGCGTGGCCTCGGCCTGCTCGCCGGCCTCGGCGGCGGCCACCCGCACCTTGGCGGCGTAGGAGGTGGCGGCGTCCCGGTCGCTGCGGCTCTCCCGGTCGGCCTCGGCCCGGATGCCCTCGGCCTCGGCGCGGGTGCGCTCGTCGGTGCGCCGGGCGGCCTGGTCGGCCTCGGAGCGGGTGGTGGCGGCGTACTCCTTGGCGGCGTGGCCGAGGGCCTGGCCGGCCTCGTAGACCTCGTCCCGGAGGTCCTCGGAGAAGCGCTCGGCCTTCTCCCGGACGGCGCGCGCCTCGTTCTGGGCCATCACCGCCAATCCGGCGGCCTGCTCGCTGAGCACCTCGTAGTCGGGCTCCGGAGCGTCCTCGGCGGCCCGGCGGATGTCGGCCAGTCGGGCCTCCATCTGCCGGAGCCCGGAGCCGAGGACGCTCAGCCGCTCCCACGCCTCGTCGCGCTGCGCGGTGAGGGCGGTGAGGGCTCGGTCGACCTGCTCGGGCGCGTAACCGCGCCGGGCAGAGGTGAAGCCGTACTCGGGGACGGCGTCGCTCATGGGCTCTTCCCCTCATGTCGCGGGCTGCGGAGCCCATGATCGGACGGAACGGACGGATCCGGAACCGGTTCGGCGGCCGGGGCCGAAATCGGACGCCTGGCGGACCGGAATACGTCGAGGACTGGACGAATAGACCCATCCTCTTGACCTATTTTGCGCAGATCTGGGCGAAACCCCAACGAGGCACAGCCACGACGGCATGCCGGAGGGGTCGTTCCAAACACCGGAACGACCCCTCCCCACCTGCGAGGATCCTCGACAACCCGCTACAGCAGGCCGTCCCAGAACTGCTCCAGCAGCACGGCCCACCACGTGTCCGCGGTCTGCAGGGCCGCCGGGTCGATCGCGGCGAGCTGCGCCTGGAAGTCGGTCGTCCAGCGACCGGCCTGGTCCGGGGTCAGCCCGTACCGCAGCCGCCACATCCGGCCCAGCAGGGCCATCGCGCGGACGAACTCCGGTACACCCGTGTTGACGAACCGGGGAGGCTGGCCGGTTCCGTCGACGTCCACGGCGACCACGTTCGCGGTGCCGTACTGGACGCAGAGCTGGCGGCCGTAGTCGTTGCCGAGCACCAGGTAGCCGCCGAAGTCCGGGGCCGCGGGCAGACCGCGCTCGGCGGCCAGCTCGGCGAGCGTCGGGATCGGCCGGCCCTCCTGCGCCTGCGCCCAGAAGAACGGGCCGAAGTCGCGCGGCAGCCCCGCCCACACCAGGGACTGCGACACCGGCTCGGGCACGCCCTGGCGGGAGACCGCGCGCTGCTCGTAGCGGAACACGTTCTGGCCGAAGGCCGCCCCGAGCTCCTGGGCGAGCTGCTGCGGCGGGAGCGGCGGCAGCGGCTGGACCGTCCCCGGCGCGGGCAGCGGCACCCGGGACGGGCGGACCCGCTGGGCCCCGGAGGCCAGCTGGTGCAGCTCGTCCAGGTGGTCGAGCAGCTCGGCCATGCCGGCCTGCCGGGACGCGTGGTCGCGGCCGTAGGCGGCGGTGTGGGTGAGCCGGACGTTCGGCCAGGACGCGGCGATCATGCGGTTGCAGTAACCGCCCGGCAGGTCGCACGACTCCAGCTCGGTGTAGAGCTCCAGCACCTGCTCCGGCGGCACGTTCAGCCGCCGCAGGTCCTGGAGGATCTTCCACTCCGGGTGCGGGGTGCCGGGCTCGCTGCGGTGCAGCAGCTTCTGCTCGGAGCCGTCCGGGCCCCGGTAGCTGAGCGCGGCGAAGTAGCCGGGGCCGACCGTCGGCACCCCCGGCGGGACGGCAGCGCCCTGCGGCACGCCGGGCACCGGCGCCGGCGGGACGACCGGGGCCGCGCCGCCCGCGTTCGGGTAGCCGTACCCGGCCGCGGGCGCGGCGGGGGCCGCCGGACCGCCGGGCGGCGGCGGGACGGCAGGGCCGCCGGACGGCGGGGTGCCCGGGTCGGCTGGCACGGCGCCCAGCAGCGCCGGGTCGATCGCGCCGGCCAGCTGGGTCGCCTCGTACGCCACGCCGGCGGCGGGCGCGGCCGGCGGAACCGGGGCGGGCACCGGGGCGACGGCCCCGCGCAGGCCCGCCGGAGGCGGAGGCGGCGGGGTC
>NZ_JBHWIO010000123.1:0-22781 GCF_042732075.1 Kitasatospora sp. NPDC059812 | reverse complement strand
GCCGGGATCGTCACCGTCTGCGCCAGCGTGTCGGTGTGCGAGGAACCGTAGCCGTTCAGCCACGCCTTCCACGAACCACCGTGCGCCGCCTGCGAAGAGCTGTTGTCCACCACACCGGAGCTGGTCGTCCACGGCGCCGCCGAACCCGTCTCGAAGCCCGCGTTGCCCAGCAGCTGCGCCGGCGTGCAGGTACCGCCACCGCCACCGGTCACCGTCCACGTGAAACTCGCCGTACCGGACTTGCCCGCCGAGTCCTTCACCGTCACCGTCACGCTCGACGAACCCGCCGCGGTGGCGGTACCGGTGATCACACCCGTCGACGCGTTGATCGCCAGCCCGGCCGGCAGACCCGTCGCACTGTACGACAGCGGCGCGGTACCACCGGAAGCGTTGATCTGGACGTTCACCGCACCGCCGACCGCCGTGGACTGGTCACCGGGGCTGCTGACGGAGACCGCGCCGCTGCCGGCCGGCTTGGTGAGCAGGCAGCCGGCCACGTTGAGGTCGATGACCCGGCCGTTGCCGAGGCAGGTGGTGAACCAGTAGGTCTCCTCACCGTAGCTCTGGCCCTTGGTGGCCGTGGTGGTGCCGTCCGCGGCGACCTCGCACGGGTTGTCCAGGGTGCACATCTCGCCGTTGTCGTTGCCGGTGTTGTTGATGCCGATGATCCGGCCGCTGGCGGAGTCGATGATCGGCGAACCGGAGGTGCCGTGCGTGGTGTTGCAGCCGGAGCTGTAGCGCAGCGAGTCGTGCCAGGTCCACTGGTCCTCGCGCAGGGTGGGCACGAACCCGTTGACGGAGCAGTTCCACACCTGCTTCCAGTACGAGGAGGGTATGTACATCGCGGCGCCGTCGGTCGGGTGCGTGTCGTTGACGGTCAGCGCGGTCGCGCCGTACTTGGAGCTGATCGAGCCGTAGGTGTCGGTGAGTTGGTAGAGCGCGACGTCGGTGCCGGTCATGGTCGCGTAGACGACCTTGTCGGCCTGGACGGTGCCGAGGCTGTTTCCGGCGCCGTCGAGCAGGGTGCCGCTGCGGCTCGCGCTCGCGTTCTGGATGACCTGGCCGGCCGTGGGCATGGTCGGCAGGCAGTGGCCGTTGGTGAGCATCAGGGCCCGGTCTCCGGCCACCGAGGTGGGGTAACGCACCAGCGAGGCCGAGCAGTTGCTCAGCGCGATGGTGGAGGTCAGGTCGCTGGCCTGGACGGCGTGCGCGGGGGCGGCGGCGAGGGTCAGCCCGCCCGCGACGACGGCGCCGACGCCGGCCATCGCGGCAAGTCTCTTGAACATGGCTCTCCTTGTGGGGGATCGCGGGGTGTACGACTGGTCGCCGAGGCCCGCGCCGCACGAAAGTGCCATGGTCACTTCAAGTGGTCAACCGTATTGGCCGAACTCGCCGACGGCAATCGGCCGTTGCGGCCCGGGGAGGCGACCATCCGCCCCGGTATGCCCGTTAAGGGCGGGCGCGGTGGCACCCCACGGCACCGGCCGTGCCCGCCCGTCGGGGCGTCATGTCCGCCCGCCCACCCGTCCGCTCGCTCGCGGGGGCTACGGCTGCGGGAAGGAGTTCTCGTCCACCTCGTCGGTCTTGGCGTTGCCGCCGACCGTCGGCTGGAGGGTGATCGACCAGGACGTCGCGGTGCGCCCGGTCTCGAACGCCAGCGTGTCCTGGAACTTGGTGAACCGGCAGCTCTGCGTGAACGCCTTCGTGTCGGAGTCCCAGTCCACCCCGCCCGCGAAGTACACCTCGTACGTGCCGTCCTCGACGCCCTCGATGCTGGCCTTCTGCCCCTTGGCCACGTACACCGAGTGCACCGACTTGCCGTTCAGCGCGAGCGAGACGACCGCGTCCCCCCTGCCGCCGTTGTCGACCTTGAACACGCCCTCGCCGCGCAGCCGCCCCTCGCGCACCAGGGTGCCGTTGTCCAGCGAACGGGACTGCTGCTTGGGGGTCTGCGGGACGGCGAAGGTCGTCGGGTAGCCGGCCGCCGCCATCTTGGCCAGGGCCGCCGACACCGCCGCCAGGCCCTCCGAGGCGCCCAGTTCGGCCTGCGCGGAGCCCACCGCGCAGACGCCCCTGCTCTTGATGTCGCCGCGGACCTTCGTCGCGTCGGTGGCCAGCGAGGTCAGCGCCCTCACCAGCTCGGTCTGCGCCGTCGTGACCGCGGCCGGCTCGTCCGCCAGGCCCAGGCTCCGCCCGGCCGTCCGCGCGCTGGTGGCGATGCCGCCGAGCACGCCGTCGAGGTCGCCCAGGGTCTTGGCCCCGGCCACCTGGCCGAGCGCGGTGTTCACCGGGTCGATGGTCGTGCCGAGCACCGGGCCGTACGGCGGCGGCGTCGGGGTGGGGGTCGGCGTCCGCGTCGGCGCGGGCAGGGCCGGGGCCGCGCCGGTGGACGGCCCGCCCGCGGCGCTCCCCCCGCCGCCCCCGCTCCCCCTGGTACCGCTGGAGCAGGCCGCGAGCAGCAGTACGGTGCCGACGGCCAGACCGGCCTTGGTGATGGACTTCATGAATCCCGCCCCGGTGACGCCCCGCGCACACAGCGTGCACGTGTCCGCCGCCATGCTGGCGGCCCCGCCCGGCGCGGTCAACCGGATTCCGAGGGCGTGCGGAGGGCGTGCAGGGGGCGCCCGGGGGCGCTGATCGAGGTCAACTACGATCGGGGCGTGCTCAGCCTCACCGGACTCCCCCTCCAGATCGTCGCCTCGGTCGTCGCGATCCTCGTCTTCGGCGCCACCATGTGGCTCTGGCCGCGCTTCGGCGGGAAGGGCTGGAAGTCCTGGACGGGCCGGATCGGCGCCTTCCTCGCCACCCAGATCGCCGTGCTGGTCGCCATGGGCCTGATCGCCAACGGCTACTTCGGCTTCTACAGCTCCTGGAGCGACCTGCTCGGCACCGACGGCAAGCCGGGCACGGTCGTCGACCACACGCCGAACGCCTCCGTGGCCGTCACCGGCGAGCAGAAGTTCTACTCGGCCCAGGGCTCGGACCGGGAGCGCTCCGGGCTGATCCAGCAGGTCGCCGTCAAAGGAGCCTCGACCGGCCTGAGCACCGAGGCGTTCGTCTACCTGCCCCCGCAGTACTTCCAGCCGGACTACGCGCAGCAGCGGTTCCCGATGGCCCTGGTGCTCACCGGCTACCCGGGCACCCCGGAGAAGCTGATCTCGCTGATGCAGTACCCGGCCTCCACCCTCACCGCGATCGAGCAGAAGAAGCTGCCGCCGACCGTCCTGGTGATGATGCGCCCCACGGTCGTCGGCAACCGGGACACCGAGTGCGTCGACGTGCCGGGCGGCCCCCAGGCGGAGACCTTCTTCACCACCGACCTGCCCAAGGCGCTCGCCACCACCTACCGGCTCGGCACCGACCCGGCGAGCCGCGCCGTCATCGGCAACTCGACCGGCGGCTACTGCGCGCTCAAGTTCGCGATGCGCAAGCCCGACGCCTACCGCGCGGCGGTCGCGCTCTCCGGCTACTACAGCGCGGCGCACGACGAGACCACCGGCGACCTCTTCGGCGGCAACGACCAGCTGAAGCAGCAGAACGACCTGCTGTGGCGGCTGAAGAACCAGCCGGCCGCCCCCGTCTCCCTGCTGCTCACCACCAGCTACGACGAGAACAACTACGCCGACACCCAGGCCATGGTCGGCGCCTTCAAGGCCCCCACCAAGGTGTCCACCATCACCCTGGACACCGGCGGCCACAACTTCCACACCTGGACCCGGGAGATCCCCCCGGCCCTGGAGTGGCTCGGCCAGCACCTCACCATGCCGAAGGCCGCCTGACCACGCCGAAGGCCGCCTGACCGATCCCCCGGCGGCCCGCCCGATCACCCGATCACCCGATCGCCCCCGCAGATCACACCCGTCTCACAGCGTCGTCTCACGCTCCTCTCAGCCGCACCACGCACGGTATGGCGCATGACCACGACCAGCTACTCCACTCCGGCCGGCGAACCGTGGCCCGAGGCCGCGGACTTCCCGCCGCCGGAGGTGCCGCAGCCGGACCCAGCCCGGCCGGACCCGGCGCCGCTCTTCCCCGAGCAGCCCCTGCCGCCCGCCGGCCCCAAGGGCCCCGCCTCCTGGTCCGGCCGGCTGCGCACCCTCCCCGCCCGCGCCTGGCGCGGCCGCGCGGACGACCCGCGCTGGGTGCGCCCGGCCCTGCTGGCACTGCTGGCCGCGACCGTCGTCCTCTACCTCTGGGGCCTGAGCGCCTCCGGCTGGGCCAACGCCTTCTACTCGGCCGCCGTCCAGGCCGGCAGCCAGAGCTGGAAGGCCTTCTTCTTCGGCTCCTCCGACGCCGGGAACTTCATCACCGTCGACAAGCCCCCGATGTCGCTGTGGCCGATGGCCCTCTCGGTGCGGGTCTTCGGCCTGTCCTCCTGGTCCGTGCTCGCCCCGCAGGCCCTGATGGGCGCCGCCACCGTCGGCGTCGTGTACGCGACGGTGCGCCGGCGCTTCTCCCCGCTCGGCGGCCTGCTCGCCGGGGCCGCCCTGGCGCTCACCCCGGTCGCGGCGCTGATGTTCCGCTTCAACAACCCCGACGCGCTGCTGGCCCTGCTGCTCACCCTGGCCGCGTACGGGCTGGTGCGGGCCATCGAGGCGGCGGGCACCCGGTGGCTGGTGTTCACCGGGGCGATGTTCGGCCTGGCCTTCCTCACCAAGACCCTGCAGGCCTTCCTCGTGCTGCCCGCCTTCGCGCTGGTCTACCTGGTCGTCGCGCCCACCGGCCTGTGGCGGCGGGTGCGGCAGCTGCTGCTCGCGGGCGCGGCCATGGTGGTCGCGGGCGGCTGGTGGGTCGCGGTGGTCGAACTGCTGCCGGCCTCGGCCCGCCCGTACGTCGGCGGCTCGCAGGACGACAGCTTCCTCTCCCTCACCTTCGGCTACAACGGCCTCGGCCGGATCAACGGCGACGAGACCGGCAGCGTCGGCGGCGGCGGGCGGCTCCCGGCCGGGCTCGACCTGCCGGCCGGGGCGATGCGCGGCGGCCGCGGCTGGGGCCAGACCGGCCTCACCCGGCTGTTCGGGAGCGACATCGGCGGGCAGATCGCCTGGCTGCTGCCGGCCGCGCTGATCCTGCTGGTCGCCGCCCTGTGGGCGACCCGCCGCTACGCCCGCACCGACACCGCCCGCGCGGCGTTCCTGGTGTGGGGCGGCGCGATGCTGTCCACCGCGCTGGTGTTCAGCTTCATGTCCGGGATCTTCCACCAGTACTACACGGTGGCGCTCGCCCCGGCCGTCGCGGCGCTGGTCGGCATGGGCGTGGACGGCCTGTGGCGGGCCCGGCACCGGCTTCCGTGGGCGCTGGTGCTGGCCGGCACCCTCGCGGTGACGGCGGTGTGGGCGTTCGTCCTGCTCGGGCGGAGCTCGGAGTTCGTGCCCTGGCTGCGCTGGGCGGTGCTGGTCGGCGGGCTGGTGGCGGCGGCCGCGCTGGTCGCCGGACAGCTGGCCGGGCGGGCCGACGGGCGGCTCGGGGCCCGGATCGCCTCGGTCGCCGGCCTGGTCGGCCTGGCGGCGGCGCTCGGCGGGCCCGCCGCGTACGCGGTGGACACCGTCGGCACGGCGCACAGCGGCTCCATCGTGACGGCCGGGCCGGCCGTCCAGGGCGCCTCCGGTCCGGGCGGCGGCGGCCGGCACGGCGGGCAGGGCTTCGCGGGCAACGGGCGGACGTTCCAGCCCGGCCAGAACGGCGGCGGGCAGAACGGCGGCGCACCCGGCTTCCCCGGCGGCGGGCAGCACGGCGGCTGGCCGGGCGCCCAGGGCGGCGGCAACGGGTTCAACGGCGGGGGCAACGGCGGCGGCCAGGGCGGCTTCAACGGCGGCAACGGCGGCTGGCCGGGCGGCGGTTCGGGCAAGGGCCCGGGCAGCAGCAACGGTCACCGCGAGCGCGGCACGGGCGCCAACCCCGGCACCGCCAACCCGGGCACCGGCAACCCCGGCAACCCCGGCAACCCCGGCAGCGGCGAGGACCCCGGCACCTTCGGCCCCGGCGGCATGGGCGCCACGGGCGGCATGGGCGGCCTGCTCGGCGGCACCAAGGTGAGCGAGGAGGCCTCCGCCCTGCTCAAGGAGAGCGCCGGCCAGTACACCTGGGCGGCCGCCACCAGCGGCTCGCAGAACGCCGCCAGCTACCAACTCGCCACCGGAGAGCCGGTGATGGCCCTCGGCGGCTTCAACGGCACCGACCCCTCGCTCAGCCTGGCCGGCTTCCAGAAGTACGTCCAGGAGGGCAAGGTGCACTGGTTCATCGCCGGCGGCTCCCACCGCGGCTTCGGCGGGGCCGAGAGCGGACGGGGCGACACCGGGGAGAAGGAGTCGGAGACCTCCCAGATCGAGAGCTGGGTGACGAGCCACTTCACCGCGAAGACGGTCGGCTCCACCACCTTCTACGACCTGACGGCCCCGACCTCCTGACCGTCCGACCTCCTGACCGTCCCACCCCAGGGGGCGCACCGCAGCCGGCGGTGCGCCCCCTCGCGTTGCCCCCTGGAAAGCCCCCGTCGGCCCCGGCAGTCCCCGTCAGGCGGAGGGGCAGTGCGTCCCGGCGGCGGGCAGCGTGCCGTCCACCAGGAACGCGGCCACCGCGTCCCGCACGCACCCGCTCTTGTCGTAGCCGGTGTGCCCGTCGCCGTCCCGGGTGAGCAGGACGGCGTCGGCGAGGTTGGAGGCCATCCGCTGCGCCCACGGGTACGGCGTGACCGGGTCGGCGGTGGAGCCGATCACCAGGATCGGGGCGCTGCCCTCGGCCCGGATCGGGGCGGGCCGTTCGGCGGTGCGGTACGGCCAGGAGCGGCAGTCCGGGGCGAACAGCGCAGCCGAGGTGTCGTGCCGGCTCATCAGCGGGGCGCGGGCGGCGAGTTCGGCGTGGTCGGTGCGCAGGTCCCCGGCGGTGGGGGCCATCAGGGCGTCCGCGCAGCTGATGGCGGCGAAGGCGTCCGCCGCGGTGGAGTAACCGCCGTCCTCGGCGCGGCCGTTGGCGCCGTCGGCGAGGGCGAGCAGTTCGGTGGCGTCGCCGCGGGTAATCGCCGGGTCGAGGGCCTGGCGCAGCCGCTCCCAGGAGCGGTGGCCGTCGTAGAGGGTGTCGAGGGTGCCGTTCCAGGCCAGGGTGGCGGTGAGGCGGCGGCCGTCGGCGGCGGGCAGCGGGTGTGCGCGCAGGCCGTCCAGGAAGTCGGCGAGCCGCTGCGGGGCGGCGGCGCGGTCGCGGCCGAGGGGGCAGTCGTCGCGGCCCGCGCAGTCGGCGGCGAAGTCCCGCAGCGCGGTCTCGGTGGCGGCGGCGGCCTCGACGTTCAGCCGGACCGGGTCGAGGCTGCGTTCGAAGGCGCCGTCCAGGGCGAGGCGGCCGGTGCGGGCGGGGAACTCCTCGGCGTAGAGGGCGCCCAGGTAGGTGCCGTAGGAGCTGCCGAGGAAGTCGAGCCGCCGTTCGCCCAGGGCGCCGCGCAGCACGTCGAGGTCGCGGGCGGTGTCGCGGGTGGAGAGGTGGGGCAGCAGCGTGGCGTACCGGGCCTGGCAGGCGTCGGCGAGCACCCGGCCGCGGTCGTAGCCGGGGTCGTCGGTGCTGGTCCACTCGTCCCGGGTGCGGTCGTCGAGGCAGTGCACGGGGGTGGTGCGGCCGGCGCCGCGCGGGTCGAAGCCGACCAGGTCGAAGTGGTCGGAGAGGGTGCCGCGGTAGTCCTCCCAGCCCCAGACCACCCGGTCCACGCCGGAGTTGCCCGGCCCGCCGGGGTTGAGCACCAGTGCGCCGATCCGCCGGTCGGCCTCGGTGGCGCGGATCCGGGAGACGGCGACGTCGATCGTCTCGCCGCCCGGATCGGCGTAGTCCAGCGGGACCTTGAGTCCGGTGCACTGCGCGACCGGCTCCCCGGCCGGGCGCTCAGGCCGGTCCGGGCAGTCCTTCCAGTCCAGCGGCTGGAGGTACAGGGCCGCGAGCGCGGGGGCGGCCGTGCCGGGCACCAGGTCCTGGGGCCGGGCCGCGGCCGCGGTGCCGGGCCGGCGGGCGCCCGGGTCCGAGGGCCCGGTGCAGCCCGCGGCGAGCACGAGGAGGGCGACGGTGAGCAGGGCGCGGAGCGGGCGGCGGGGGTTCGACGAGTGCACCGCCCACGAATACCACCCGGCGCCCGCTCCCGTCACACCAGCATCTGCCGTAACGATTCCTCAGCCTCCGCACTGCTGCAGCATGGCCTGCTTGTCGGCCACGGTGACGGAGAGCTGGTACTTCAGGGAGACCTGGGCGAAGCGGACGGCGTACGAGCAGCGGACGGCGGTGTTGGCGGGGAGCCAGGAGGCCGGGCCGGAGTCGCCCTTGGAGGCGTTCTGCGAGCCGTCGGCGGGGATCAGGTTGAGCGGGTCGTTGGCGATCTGGACGCGCTTGGCCTTGTCCCACTTGGCGGCGCCCAGCTGCCAGTCGTAGGACAGCGGCATCACGTGGTCGATCTGGATCTTCGTGGCCTGCTGCTTGGTCCACTGGACGTTCTTGCCGGTGTACGGGTCGTAGATGGTCATCGCGGTGACGACGCAGTTCGAGCCGTCCTTGCGCTCGACGGCGGTGCCGTCGCGGGCGAGCAGGTCGTTGCGGGTGTCGCAGTTGTTGTGGCCGAGCGGGACGCCGTCGACGTTGTCCGTCCAGGCGGGGCCGAACTCGTTGCGGTCGTAGCCGTCCTTGGGGCCGGCGGCGGCGGTGGCGACCTTGGCTATCACGTCGCGGCCCGCCTTCTGCTCCTCCGGCGTGGTCAGCGGGGCCAGGCCGGGCTTGGTGCCGTCCGGGTTCTGCAGCGGGCTGGTGCCCAGGCCCCCGGCGGGCGCGGCGGAGTCGCCGCTCTTGTGGTCACGGCCGCCCAGCAGCCAGCCGGCCAGCGCGAGCGCGCATATCAGGAACACGGTGGCGGCGGACAGGGCGGTGCGGCGGGCGGGCACGGATAACTCCCGGGATCTGGGGCGGGTTGACGGCGAACCAGCAGATCAGCCACCCCGAGAGCAGGTCAAGGCGGCGCCACGCGAACCCCGCCCACCATGTCGAAGCTCACACCCCGGGCGTCAGCCGCCGATGGCGGACATCGGGCGGTCGGGCCGGACGAAGTCGTCGGAGTTGACGGCGTGTCCGGGCCCCTTCCCGGCCACCGAGGCCCGCCAGGCCGCCTCGATCCGGTCGTCGTCCGCGCCGCCGCGCAGCAGCGCGCGCAGATCGGACTCCTCCGTCGCGAACAGGCAGTTGCGCAACTGGCCGTCGGCGGTGAGCCGCACCCGGTCGCAGCCCCCGCAGAACGGGCGGGTCACGGAGGCGATCACCCCGATGACGGCGTCCGTGCCCGCGACCCGCCACTCCTCCGCCGGGGCGTTGCCCCGCCGGCCCACGGGCAGCAGGTCGAAGCGCTCCCCGAGCCGCTCCAGGACCTCCGCGGCGGTGACCATCGCCGAACGGTCCCAGGCGCCCTGCGCGTCCAACGGCATCGACTCGATGAACCGCATCCGGTACCCGTGCTCCACCGCGAAGGCCGCCAGCTCCGGGATCTCGTCCTCGTTCACCCCGCGCACCGGCACCGCGTTCACCTTCACCGGCCCCAGCCCCGCCGCCCGCGCCGCCGCCAGGCCCGCGAACACGTCCGCGATCCGGTCCCGCCGCGTGATCCGCGCGAACCGCTCCGGGCGCAGCGTGTCCAGGCTGACGTTCACCCGCTCCAGCCCCGCCGCCCGCAGCGCCACCGCCGTGCGGGCCAGCCCGATCCCGTTCGTCGTCAACGACACCTCCGGCCCCAGCGCGGCGATCCGCCCCACCAGGTCCGGCAGGCCCCGCCGCAACAGCGGCTCCCCGCCGGTCAGCCGCACCGAGGCGATCCCCAGCCGCCCGACCGCGATCCGCACCAGCCGCACCACCTCGTCGTCGCCCAGCGCCTGCGCCCTCGGCAGCCAGTCCAGGCCCTCGGCCGGCATGCAGTAGGTGCAGCGCAGGTTGCAGCGGTCGGTCAGCGAGACCCTCAGGTCGGTGTGGACCCGGCCGAAACGGTCCAGCAGCGGGCGCGGTGCGGTGTTCATCGACCCAGTACAGGGGCCGGCGGGCCGCAGGACCAGCGGCCGAACCGCCGGGGGGCGGCCACCACCTGCGGGTTCCCCTTGTGCATTCGTACAACTGTGGGTTCGTACGGCTGCGCGGCGGCGGCCCCGGCGGGCAGGCTGGGCCCATGCAGACCACCGAAGACCGAACCGGGCCCGTCGCCGCACTGGTGCTCGCCGCCGGGGGCGGGCGACGCCTCGGCGGGCGGCCCAAGGCCCTGATCCGGTACGCGGGCCGCCCGCTGGTCGAGCACGCGGTGGCGGTGGTGCGGGCGGGCGGCTGCGCGGACGTCACGGTGGTGCTGGGCGCGGCCGGCGAACGCGTCCGCTCCACGGCGCACCTGCCGGGCTGCCGGCTGGTGGCCAACCCGGACTGGGCGGGCGGCATGGGCTCCTCGCTGCGCGTCGGGCTGGCCGCGCTGGCGCCGGAGGTGTCGGCGGTGCTGGTGATGCTGGTGGACACCCCGGGCGTCACCGCGGCCGCGGTGGCCCGGCTGCTGGCCGCGCACCGGGCCGGCGCGGAACTGGCCGCGGCGGCCTACGCAGGGCGGCGCGGGCACCCGGTGCTGATCGGCGCCCGGTACTTCGCGCAGGCGGCCGCGGGCGCCTGCGGCGACGCCGGGGCCCGCACCCTGCTGGCCGCGCACCCGGACGCGGTCACGCTGGTCGAGTGCGCCGACGTCGCCGCCCCGGACGACCTGGACACCCCCGCCGACCTGGCCCGCTGGTCCGCCGGCTGACCGCACCCCGCCGGCCCGGGTGCCCGAAGCACCCGTGGCGGGCACCGGCCGGGCGCACACCCCTGATCCGACCCTGAGGATTGCCCCATTCCGCGCCAAGGACCCACCGTTTCGGGGAGCATGGAAACCGTTCCACCACCCGACTCGAACGGACGGAGCCCGCGATGGCCGGACTGCCCGACGACTTCACCGGACACGACCCCGCGAGGCCAGGGCACGGGGCGGGCGGTGGCGCCCGGGCGATCCGCTGCCCCGCCTGCCGCCGCGAGCACCTCTACGAGCCGCCGTCGCTGCCCTGTCCGTGCGGCGCCTCGCTGAAGGTGCCGCTGCTGCGCGGCGGGGTGCCGGTGCAGGTGCGGTTCCGCTCCTGGGAGGACTCCTGGCTGAGCATGCGCTGCCCGCACTGCGGCCGCTCCGACCAGTGGCCGCAGCCCGAGTTCACCTGCAACTGCGGCGCCACCGTCCGGCTGCCGGTGGACCGCACCACCCGGCTCGGCGGCGGCACGGCCGGCCCGCTCGCCACCCCCGGCCCGCAGGCCTCCCGCCCGTACCCGGCCCACCCGATGAGCACCCCGGTGCCCGCCCCGCCCGGCGGCTCCGGCGGCCAGCCCAAGCCGTTCCGCCACCGCGCGCCGTTCCGCCCGCACCCGGTGCGCACCTCGCAGGACGCGGTCTTCACCGCCGCCCGCTACCTGGAGTGGCTCGGCTTCGACGACCTGGAGCTGACCGAGGCCCAGGAGCGCGACGGGGTGACCCTGCTGGGCAGCCGGATGGTCGCCCAGGTGGACACCTGGACCGAGCCGGCCGACGTGAAGTCGGTCGAGTGCCTGTGGCTGCAGACCCTGCACGCCGAGGAGATGGCCGCCGCCATGTTCACCCTGGCCGGCTACTCCCACCAGGCCACCGTGCGCGGCGAACAACTGCTGGTCGCCCTGTTCAGCCTGGACCTGGCGGGGGTGCCGCAGCCCGCCAACGGCGCCGCCGAGGCCCTGATGGAAACCGGCTGGACGTCCTGACCGACCGGAGGCCACCGGGGCGCATCCGCCAGGGCGCGCCCTGCGGATCAGGCCGGACAGGGCCTAGATCATTTTCCCCGCGAATGCAAGAACCTCCGCTCGTGATCTGGTGCACAAGCTCACCCCCGTGTTGAATTGCCGCCACAGCGCGGGCCCTTGCGCTGCCGTCGCCGTGCCGCCGACAGTCGACGGCGGCGACGCCGGGCAGGGCCGCGCCCCGCTGGATGGCGCACACAAGGAGGTGGCGTTGTCAGAGCACGGATGGGGCCCGAACGGCCCGAACGGGCGGGGGCGGGCGGCAGCGGAGGAGCCGGGCGACACCGTGTGGCGACTGAGGTCCCGGGGGTGCTGGCAGGAGGCGGCCGAACTGCTGCGCCCGGCCGCCGAACAGGACCCGACAGCGGCCCTGGCACGGGCCGAACTCCTCATCGAGCAGTGCCTGTTCACCGCCGCACAGTGGACCCAGGCGGAACAGGCGCTGCGCCTCGCGGAGGCCGTGGTGGCCAGCACCGAGCAGCGCGCGGCCGCAGCCTGCGCCCGCGGCTTCCTGGCGTACGTGGCCAGCGTGCTCGGCCCCCGGGACCGACTGGACGAGGCGCAGGCCGCGCTCGGACGCACCTCGGCACTGCTGCCGCCGGACGCGCCGGGCCGCCCACTGCTGGACTTCCGGCGCGGACTGGTCGCCGAGAACCTGCTGCGCGACCGCGGCGCCGCCTGGATCGCCTACCGCCGGGCGCACGACGGCGCGGGCGAACGCGGGGACGAACTGCTGCGCTCGTACACCTGGCGCCACCTGGCGGCGCTGGCCCTGGCCCGCGGGGACCGCGACCACGCCCGCGAGGGCTTCGACGCCTCGCTGCGGCTGCGCGAGCAACTCGGCTTCACGGTGGGGGTGGCGCCGGCGCTCGCGGCGCTCGCCGAGGTGTCCGAACCGGCCGAGGCCGCCCGGTTGCGCGCCGAGGCGGCCCGGCTCGTCCACGCCCTGGGCGGCGTGCCGGTCTGGCTCGCGCGCCAGTTGGGCACCACCCGCACGCCGGGGCCTCTCCCGGACGGGGCCCGCACGCCGGGGCTCCCCCCGGGCGGGGCCCACACGCCGGGGCCTCCCCCGGACGGGCGCATCACCCGCGAGACCTGGGGGACAATCAGCTAAGGTGAGCCTAACCTGGCCGGGGTGAGCAGTACCCCGGCCGGGTTCGCCTTGCCGTTCCCCGGGCACCGCCATGCCCCGGTCCGGCCGGGCCCGGGCGGGCCACCACCCCGACCGGGCACCGCCGGGCGGTCCATGGGCGGTCCCCGGTCGACCCGATGGGGCCCGCCCATGACCGCGAGCAGCACCCGGCCCGGCCCCACGCCGTGCGCCCCCCGCACCACCGAGGCGCACGCCCTCACCCCCGCGCCGGCCGCCACCGCCCCCGGCGCGACCTCGTACCACCGGCTCACCGCGCTCGCCCCTGTCCTGCGGGTGCGCTGCGCCCCGCCCCGCCGCGGCGACGGCTGGATCCCCGCCGCCGACCTGACCACCCGGCCCGAGGCGGTCCGCGAGCTGATCGCCCACGACGCCCGGCAGGGCCTGGCCCGCTACGGGCGGCCGCTGCGCCCGGACGTGGCGGCCGGCTTCGGCCTGCACCGCGTCGTGTGGCCGCTCTCGCTGCTGTTCACGCTGCCGTGGTTCCTGGAGCGCCGGGTCCCGCTGCTCGTCCCGGAGGACGTCTCGGTGCGCCGCGGCACCGACCGGGTGGAGCTGACGGTCCGCCCGGAGGCGTTCGCCTGCCTGCCGGACGACCCGGCGGCCGGCGTGCCGCAGGCCCGTACGGTGCCGGACGGGAACGCGTTGGCCGCCGAACTGCGGTGCGCGCTGGGCGGGTTCCTGGAACCGGTGCTGGCCGCCTTCCGGCCCGAGGTGCGGCGCGGGCCGCGGGTGCTGTGGGCGATGGCCACGGACGCGGCGGTGGAGGGGCTCTGGTACGCCGGCGGGCTGCTCGGGGAGCAGGAGCGGGCGCGCGCCGAGCTGTCCGCGCTGCTGGAGCCCCCGCAGGCGGGCGGCGCGGCGGCGGCACCGGCGTGCGCGCCCGGCGTGACCGGCGGCCCCGCTCCGGCCCCGTCCCCCTTCACCCCGGGTGCCGGTTTCGCCGCGCCGGCGCCCGGGTGCGGGGATGCTTCGGGCACCGACCGGGCCCGGGCCAGCTGCTGCCTCGTGTATACCGCCCAACCGGAGGACATCTGCGGCGGCTGCCCCCGCGTCATGCGGGGTTGACGAAAACACGTGCGAAGCCGGATCCGGAAAGCCCGGAATTCCGGGAACAGCCCGCTTCAAATGCATAAGAAAATGCGATTTTCGCGGGGTCAGAAATCCCTCTACTCAGCGCATTGGCACCGAATCGGCCATTCCCCCGCCGAGCATCCGCCATGATGGTCCCCGCCATCACGACGCAGGAACGCGACGCAGGAAAGCGAGGCTGGTTCCGGCGATGAAATTGTCCGACATACCGCTTGGCTGGGCCGTCACCGGAGGTGCGGGGCTGCTGGTCAGCGCGCTCCTGGTGGCCCTGGTCCGGAGCCGGGGATCCGCCGCCGCCGGAGGGCCGGATTCCTGGGAGCGTTCCGAGGAACGGCGCCGCCGCAAGGAATCCCTGTACGGCGGCGCCTCGTACACGCTGCTGTTCTGCTGCGCGGGTGTCGCCGCCGCGCTGTCCTTCCACGGGCTGGTCGGCTTCGGGGTGCAGAACCTCGGACTGTCCGGCGGCTGGGAGTACCTCGTGCCGTTCGGCCTCGACGGCGCCGCGATGTTCTGCTCGGTGCTCGCCGTGCGCGAGGCCAGCCACGGCGACGCCGCGCTCGGCTCCCGGCTGCTGGTCTGGCTGTTCGCCGGCGCCTCGGCCTGGTTCAACTGGGTGCACGCCCCGCGCGGCTTCGGCCACGCCGGCGCCCCGCAGTTCTTCTCCGGCATGTCCCTCTCGGCGGCCATCCTGTTCGACCGGGCGCTCAAGCAGACCCGCCGGGCCGCGCTGCGCGAGCAGGGGCTCGTCCCCCGCCCGCTGCCGCAGATCCGCATCGTGCGCTGGCTGCGCGCCCCGCGCGAGACCTACGCGGCCTGGTCGCTGATGCTCCTGGAAGGCGTCCGCAGCCTCGACGAGGCGGTGGACGAGGTCCGCGAGGACAAACGGGAGAGGGCCGTGGAGCGGGAGCGCCGCAGGCTCGCCGGCCGCCGCGAGCGGGCGGAGATCCGGGCGATCAGCCGCAGCAACAGCGCCTGGCGCGGACGCGGCGGCGCCGCACGGCAGTTGGAGTCCGGCTCGGAACCCGCCATAGCCGGCGGGCCCGCGGCGGAGCGGCCCGCCGGGCCGCGCGAGGTCGAGGCCGCCGAGGGCGCGGTGGTGCCCGCCGAGGGCACGGTGGCCCAGCCGGGCCTGCCCGCCCGCCCGGAGCGGCGCACCATCGACCTGACCATCGACGAGGACACCGTGACGCTGCCGCGGCTGGACTCGCTGGAGCGCAAACTGAAGGACCTGGAGCAGCAGTTCGGGTAGCCGGATCTAGGCCGCGGGCGTGCCGCTGAGCTCGAACCACATCCGCTTGCCGGACCCGCGCGGCTCCACGCCCCAGGCGTCCGCCAGCGCCTCGACGAGCATCAGCCCGCGCCCGGAGGAGGCCTGCTCCCCCGGGGTCCGGCGGGTCGGCCACAGGTCCGACTCGTCCTCCACCTCGACCCGCAGCCGGGCCCGGCCGCCGTCCGAGGCCGGCTCCCGGTAGAGCCGGGCGGTGAACATGGCGTCCCGGTCGGTGTGCCGGATGGCGTTGGTGACCAGTTCGGAGGAGAGCAGTTCGGCGGTGTCGATGAACTCGGCGACGCCCCAGCGGCGCAGCGCGTCGCGCAGCTCCGCCCGGACCTCGGAGATCCGCGCCAGGTCGGCCTGGCCGATCCGGCGGCGCAGCTGCTGGGCGGCCAGGCCGCCGGCCGGACCGTCCCAGCGCAGGAGCAGCAGCGCTATGTCGTCCTCGCGCTCGCTGGAGTCGGCGGCCTGGGAGGCGATCCGGTCGGCCAGGTCCTCCAGCGGGTCGCGGGCCGCCTCCTCGGCGCGCGGCAGCGGGCGGGCGAGCGCCCGGGTGAGCCGGGCGATGCCCTCGTCCAGGTCCATGCCGCGCGCCTCGACCAGGCCGTCGGTACAGAGCAGCACCGTCTCGCCCGGGTCCAGGCTGAACCGGGTGACCCGGTACTCCTGGTCCGGGTCGATGCCCAGCGGCAGCCCGCCGGCCACCGGCACCACGGCGGCGGTGCCGTCCGCCCGGCGCACCACCGGGTCGAGGTGGCCGGCCCGGACGGCGTAGACCACGCCGTAGTCCACGTTGACCTCGGCGTAGGCGCAGGTCGCGAAGTGGTCGGTGTCCAGGTCGGCGAGGAAGCGGGAGGCGCGGGCCATCACCGCGGCCGGCGGGTGCCCCTCGGCCGCGTAGGCGCGCAGCGCGATCCGCAGCTGGCCCATGATCCCGGCGGCGTGCACGTCGTGGCCCTGGACGTCCCCGATCACCAGGCCGACGTGCCCGCCCGGCAGCGGCACCACGTCGTACCAGTCGCCGCCGATCTGCAGGCCGGAGCCGGCCGCCAGGTAGCGCACGGCGGTCGTCACCCCCGGCACCGACGGCACGGTGCGCGGCAGCATCACCCGCTGGAGGCCGGCCGCCAGCTCGTGCTCGGCGTCGTGCAGCCGGGCCCGGGCCAGGGACTGGGCGACCAGCCCGCCCAGGGTCGACAGCAGGGTGCGCTCGTCGGCGTCCAGCTCGCGCTCGTCGTCGAAGCTGACCACGCAGACGCCGATCGCCCGCCCGCTGGCCACCAGCGGCAGGAACGCCCAGGAGCCGCGCCCGGTACGGCTGGTCGGCTCCCAGACGTCGGGGTAGGACGCGCGGAACTCCTCGCGGGTCGGGATGAACACCGGCGCCCGGTGGCGCACCGCCTCGGCGGCCGGGTGCCCGGCCGGCAGCACCGTGCGGTCCCAGACCGCCAGCGCCTCGGTCCGGTAGCCGGAGGCGCCGAGCACCTGCGCCCGGCCGGCCTCGAAGGAGGCCAGCACCAGGCCGTCCGGCGGCAGGCCGGGCAGCGGCAGCCCGGTGAACACCCGGGCCACGTCGCGGACGGTGACGGCTTCGGAGAGGGCGCGGGCCGCCTCCTTGATGAACCGGGAGCGCTCCTCGCGCAGCAGGGCCATCCGGTCGGCGCGGTCGCGCTTGTGCAGTTCGACGGTGGCGTCCCAGACGAAGCCCACCATCCGCGAGGCCCGGCCGAAGGCGTCCGCGAGCACCCGGCCGCGGAAGCGCACCGCGCGCATGGTGCCGTTGGGCCCGACGGTGCGGTAGTAGGCGCCGCACTGGCCCAGTTCGGCCACCGCGCGCTCGACCCGGCGGCGCACCACCGGCGCGTCCTCGGGGTGCAGCAGGGCCAGGAAGGAACCGGCGGTGCGGTCGAAGCGGCCCTGGTCCAGGCTGTCCAGGCCGATGATCGCGCAGGCCCGGTGGTCGCCCTCCAGGACGTCGCGGCGGATGTCCCAGTCGAAGGAGCCGATGCCGTTGGCGGCCATCGCGGGCTCCAGCCAGTCCGGCATGGTGTCCGCGGAGGCGGGCGGCAGGCTGCCGGGGAGCACCGTCGCCAGCCGTCCGGCGGCGAGCGCGGGCGCCGGGCGCGGCACGGGCCGGCGCACCGCCTGCGCGGGCGGCTTCGCCCGGCCCGGCCCGGTCGCATTGGGGCCGGTGGAGGGCTGGTCGACCGTCACGGGACCGGGACCGGCGGGGTTCGGACCGGTGGTGCGGGCGGAGGCTGCCTGCTGCGGTTCGGCGGTGGGCACACCGGGTGGAAGCGCCGGCCCCGGCGACTCGGGCTCAGTGGGCATGCTGCTCCTGCCGCTGCCGTGGCGGACCGCGCCGACCGTCCGGCCGGGCCGCGTGGCGGTGTGATGGGTGGTGCTGGATCGGACGGTGTCGACGGGCGGGGTCGGTCGAGGTTCGGTCTCCCCGCTGCTTCCCGCACGTGGACACACATTCCCACCATCCTGTCCAATGTTGGGCCGAGCGGCAATGGCAACGGGCCGGAAATCTTCCGTTCCGCCTTCTGTTCTGGGCATGCTTCGAAGGCGAATGAATCGACGGCGAACGGTGCGACGGGCCGCGCGCCCCGCCCGCCCCGCGCCCCCGAGCGCCCCGTGCGCCCTGTGCCCGCGCCCCGAGCCCGTGCCCCGCGCCCCGGGAGCGGCCGGGCTCAGGGCAGGGCGAGCTCGAACCAGGTGACCTTGCCGTCGCCCCGCAGCTGCACGCCCCACGCGTCCGCGAGCGACTCCACCAGCAGCAGGCCGCGCCCCGAAGTCGCGTACTCGGCGTCCGGATCGCGGCGCCGGCCGGGCAGCCGGGTCGTGCCGTCCTGCACCTCGATCCGCAGCCGGTGGTCCGACCCGAGCACCGCGTCGAACACCGCGCCCTTGCCGGTGTGCAGCAGCGCGTTGGTCACCAGCTCGGAGGAGAGCAGTTCGGCGGTGTCCGACAGCTCCGGCACCCCCCAGTGGCTGAGCGCCGTCCGCAGCCGCCGGCGGACCGAGCCGACCGCGACCAGGTCGGCCGGGTCGAGCGTCAGGTGCAGCCGGCGGTGCAGGGCGCAGCCGGGGGCCGAGGTGCCCGGCAGGGTCGTCCCGGTGCCGCCGGCTGCGCCCGGGGCGGGCCCGGACCGGTAGGCGTCACCCGAACTCGTCCGCTGCCGCGGGAATCGCGACTGACCGTCCATCAACACATGCCCCCGCCCTCGAATCCGGGCCCCCGCCTCCGGATCCCCCGCCGGCCGGGTGGCCCCCACGTTCTGACCACTCATCCTCATGCCCAGTTGACGGCGTTTGCAACAGTGTGCGTCCGATCACGTGGGGTGAAAGGGGCACGGGGAGGTTCACGTGATCCAACTGCCCGCGCCGGACAGGTTTGCGAAGCGCAGAGCCTGTTTTCGAGCCCGCCCCCGCCCGATCCCGCGCACACCCGGCGCCCGGGCGCCGGCCCGCGCCGCCCTCCCGCTCCCCGTCGCACCCCCGCCGCGCGCCGGGCCCCGGCCGGCCCCGGCCCGCTCCGCGCGCCCGGCGCACCCCGGCGGCGCGCTTTCCCCGCGGGCCTTCCCCGCGGGCCTTCCCCGCGGGCCTTCCCCGCGGGCCTTCACCCCCGCCGCGGGCCCGGCGAGCCGAACCCCTGCGGACCGGCAACGCTGGACACGGCGGCCCGGTCCGGGTTCAATGGCCCGAGATGTTTGAACGACGTTCTAACATCGCCCCCGAAAGCCGACCCCCCTCCCCCGGCGACCGCGAGCGAGGAACCGTGCGACTGACCCCCACCGAGCGGGACCGGCTGCTGATCTTCACAGCAGCCGAACTGGCCCGCGCCCGCCGCGCCCGGGGCGTACGCCTCAACATCCCCGAGGCCACCGCCCTGATCGCGGACACCGTCTGCGAGGCCGCCCGCGACGGCCGGCGCCTGGCCGAAGCCATCGAGGCCGGCCGCAGCGTGCTCACCGCCGACGACGTGCTGCCCGGCGTACCGGACGTCGTCACCGTCATCCAGGTCGAGGCCGTCTTCGACGACGGCACCCGCCTGGCCGTCGTCAACGACCCGTTCCGGGGCGCCGGCTCGCTCGGCGACGAAGCCCCCGGCGGCGCGCTGATCGGCGCCGGCACCGGCTACGACCCGGTCGAGGAGACGGTGCTGCTGCCCGTCCACAACACCTCCCAGGTGCCGATCTCGGTCACCTCGCACTTCCACTTCTTCGAGGCCAACCCGCGCCTCGCCTTCGACCGCGCCGCCGCCTACGGCACCCACCTGGCCGTCCCGGCCGGCTCCTCGGTGCGCTTCGACCCGGGCGCCACCGTCGAGGTCGGCCTGGTGCCGATCGGCGGCCAGCGCGTCGCGATCGGCTTCGCCGGCCTGGTCGACGGCCCGCTGGACGCGCCCGGCGCGAAGGAGGCCGCCCTGGCCAAGGCCCGCGCGACCGGCTACCTGACCACCTTCGACGACGCGGAGGTGCCGTCATGACGTCCATCACCCCCCACGACTACATCTCGGTGCACGGCCCCCGGGCCGGCGACCGGATCCGGCTCGGCGACTCCGGCCTGATCGTCCGCGTCGAGTCCGACTCGCAGGCCCCCGGCGAGGAGTTCCTGGCCGGCTTCGGCAAGACCGCCCGCGACGGACTGCACCTCAAGGCCGCCGCCGTCCGCGACACCTGCGACGTGGTGATCAGCAACGTCCTGGTGATCGACGCCATCCAGGGCATCCGCAAGACCTCGATCGGCCTGATCGACGGCCGGATCGCCTCGATCGGCCGCGCCGGCAACCCCGACACCCTCGACGGCGTGGACGTCGTCGTCGGCACCGGCACCACCATCGTCTCCGGCGAGGGCATGATCGCCACCGCCGGCTCCATCGACACCCACGTCCACCTGCTCTCGCCGCGGATCATGGAGGCCTCGCTGGCCTCCGGCGTCACCACGATCATCGGCCAGGAGTTCGGCCCGGTCTGGGGCGTCGGCGTCAACTCCCCCTGGGCACTGCGCCACGCCTTCAACGCCTTCGACGCCTGGCCCGTCAACATCGGCTTCCTGGGCCGCGGTTCGTCCTCCGACGCGGCCCCGCTCGTCGAGGCCCTGGCCGAGGGCGGCGCCTCCGGCTTCAAGGTCCACGAGGACATGGGCGCCCACACCCGCGCCCTGGACACCGCGCTGCGCGTCGCCGAGGAGTACGACGTCCAGGTCGCCCTGCACACCGACGGCCTGAACGAGTGCCTGTCGGTGGAGGACACCCTGAAGGTGCTGGAGGGGCGGACGATCCACGCCTTCCACATCGAGGGCTGCGGCGGCGGACACGTCCCCAACGTGCTGAAGATGGCGGGCGTGCCCAACGTCATCGGCTCCTCCACCAACCCCACCCTGCCCTTCGGCCGCGACGCGCTCGGCGAACACTTCGGCATGATCGTCTCCGCCCACGACCTCAAGACCGACCTGCCCGGCGACGCCGCCATGGCCCGCGACCGCATCCGCGCCGGCACCATGGGCGCCGAGGACGTCCTGCACGACCTCGGCGTCATCGGCATCACCTCCTCCGACGCCCAGGGCATGGGCCGCGCCGGCGAGACCGTCCGCCGCACCTTCGCCATGGCCGGCAAGATGAAGGCCGAACTCGGCCCCCTCGACGGTGGCTACGGCACCACCGAGAGCGGCGACGACAACGAGCGCGTGCTGCGCTACATCGCCAAGCTCACCATCAACCCCGCCATCGCCCACGGCCTCTCCCACGAGGTCGGCTCCATCGAGGTCGGCAAACTCGCCGACATCGTCCTGTGGCGCCCCGACCACTTCGGCGCCAAACCCCAACTGGTCCTGAAGGCCGGCTTCCCCGCCTACGGCGTGGTCGGCGACCCCAACGCCTCCACCGACACCTGCGAACCCCTCGTCCTCGGACCGCAGTTCGGCGCCCACGGCGCCACCGCCGCCGACATCTCCGTCGCCTTCGTCGCCCAGGCCGCCGCCGACGGCGCCTACCTCGACCGCCCCGCCGACGGGCTGCCCACCCGCCGCCGCCGCGTCGGCGTCCGCAACACCCGCGGCATCGGCCCCCGCGACATGGTCCGCAACGCCCGGGTCGGCCGCGTCGACGTCACCCAGACCGGCCTGGTCTCGCTGGACGGCGAACCGCTGCGCTCCGAACCCGCGGACAGCGTCTCGCTCAGCCGCCTCTACTTCCTCTGACACTTCCGCTTCCGCTTCCGCTGACACCTCCGCCGAACGCCTCCCCCTAGGACTCCCGGATGACCACCCCCACGCCCGCCTCCCTCGGCTACCGGATGCCCGCCGAGTGGCACCCGCACGACCGCACCTGGATGGCCTTCCCCACCGCCAACCCCACCTTCGACACCCCCGAGAACCTGCACGCGGGCCGCGAGGCCTGGGCCGCCGTCGCCAACACCATCGTCCGGTACGAGCCGGTCACCCTGGTCGTCAACACCGGCGAGACCGCGGACGCCCGCAGGTACGTCTCCGAGCAGGTCGAGGTCGTCGAGCGCCCGCTCGACGACGCCTGGATGCGCGACATCGGCCCGTCCTTCCTGATCGACGGCAAGGGCTCGCTGGCCGCCACCGACTGGATCTTCAACGGCTGGGGCGCCCAGTCCTGGGCCCGCTGGGACGACGACCAGCACATCGCCGAGCACATCAGCGAACTGACGGGCGTCCAGCGCTTCGCCTCCCGGCTGATCAACGAGGGCGGCGGCATCCATGTCGACGGCGAGGGCACCGTCCTGGTCACCGAGACCGTCCAGCTCGGCGAGGGCCGCAACGCGGACTGGACCAAGGAGGAGGTCGAGGCCGAGCTGCACGCCTTCCTCGGCACCACCAAGGCGATCTGGCTGCCGCGCGGACTCACCCGCGACTACGACGAGTTCGGCACCCGCGGACACATCGACATCGTCGCCTCCTTTGTGCGCCCCGGCGTCGTCGTCGCCCACGTCCAGCCGGACCCCGCCCACCCGGACCACGCCGTCTGCCAGGAGCTCGTCGCCATCCTGCGCGCCGCCACCGACGCCCGGGGCCGGGCGCTGGAGGTCATCGAACTGGCCGCCCCCACCGTCCTGCTGGACGAGGACGGCGAACCGGTCGACTACTCCTACATCAACCACTACGTGGCCAACGGCGCCGTGATCCTGTGCGCCTTCGACGACCCGCGCGACCAGGAGGCCGCCGCCGTCCTCGGCCGCGCCTACCCGGGCCGCACCGTCGAACTCGTCGACGCCCGCGAGATCTTCGCCAACGGCGGCGGAATTCACTGTATTACCCAGCAGCAGCCGAAGTCCGCCTGACCCCAGGCCACTTGAGGCACCTGGGCCACCTTGGGCACCACCCGGGGGGCGCGGGGGGGGGGGGCGACACCCCCCCCCGCCCACGAGACCCACCCACCACACCGGGGTGGGCACACAAACAACA